>JBDSEP010000286.1:0-4594 GCA_039919985.1 Tepidiformaceae bacterium
TGCGATCCGACGATCTGAGAGCTTGGCGTAACCAGCGGCGGGTAACCGAGGTCTGCGCGAACGCGGGCGTTCTCGGCCAGCACCTCGGGCAACTTTGATTCGGCGCCCTGCTCCCGCAACTGCCCAACAAGGTTCGAAATCATGCCGCCGGGCACCTGGTGCTGGAGCACCCCGGCATCCACCCCGAGCATCCCCAGTTCGAACTTCCAGTAGCGCTTTCGAACTTCGCGGAAGTAATCCGCCAGCTCGCTGATCTTCACGAGATCGAGGCCGGTGGCGGTCTCCGGGTCTTCGGCGAGCGCCGCAACGAGCGTCTCGGTCGCTGGCTGCGAGGTGCCGCCCGCGAGGCTGCTGACCGCGCAGTCGATGACATCGGCACCGGATTGGACGCCCAGCAGGTAGGCCATCTCGGAGTAGCCCGAGGTGTCGTGGCAGTGCATCTGGAGCATCTTGCCCGGGTGATCCTGCTTCAACCGGGAAACGAGCGCCCTGGCCATCATCGGGCTGAGGAGCCCGGCCATATCCTTTATACAGAGCGAGTCGGCGCCCATTTCGACCATGCGATCAGCCATCTGGGCGAATCGGTGAACGGTGTGGACGGGGCTGCTGGTGTAGCAGATCGTTCCCTGGACGTGGCCGCCGGCGCGCTTTACCGCATCGAACGCCGTTTCCAGGTTTCGGGTGTCGTTCAGGGCATCGAAGATACGGAAGATGTCCATGCCGTTCTGCACCGAGCGATCGCAGAAGGCGCGCACCACGTCGTCGGCGTAGTGGCGATAGCCCACGGCGTTCTGGCCGCGAAGTAGCATCTGGGTCGGCGTGTGCTTGAGCCGAGACTTGATCTCGCGGAGTCGCAGCCAGGGGTCTTCCTTGAGAAAACGCATGCAGGTATCGAAGGTGGCTCCACCCCAGCATTCGATGCTGTGGTAGCCGATGGCGTCCATCCGCTCGAGAGCGGGCAGCATGTCCTCGGTGCGCATGCGAGTCGCGAGCAGCGACTGATGGCCATCCCGGATGGCGGTCTCCATGATGCCGGTCTTCGTCATCCGTACGTCCGTGAGTGTGATTGAAGCAGTACCGGGACGATCCAGGCACCGCCTTACACAGTACCGAACCGCCTACCAAGGAGCGATAGAGCTACGTGGAACAAGAGATGGGCGAGTCGGGAATCCGCTGGCAATGCAGTAGCACTCGGGGTCGTGTTTGGAAGGCCAGCGCGGGCCGGTTCGATGCTCCGTTAGGAGGGCTCCTCAGCGCGACGGGAAGATGGCACACCCTAAAGCGGCGAACTGTGGTTAACTCGCGTGGAGGGCCGACGCGAAAAGGCGGCGCGCTGGTTTCGAAGGGAGGTCGAGCATGAAGAGACAACTGGTGGCGATAGCAGTTGTCGCAGCAGTGACGCTCGCTGCTTGCGGGGGCAGTGACCCTGCCGCGCCCACGCCCACGCCCCAGGGCATCGCCACGGCTTCGCCGCTGGCCACCGGAGCGAGCGCCTCGCCGACGGTTGGGTCCGGCGCCACTCCCATCCCGGCCACCGCCTCTCCCACGCCGCCAGCTGCGACGGGAACTGCTGCGGTAGACACTCCGACGGCGCCGCCGGCAGCGACAGCGACAGCGACACGTCCGGCTGCAGCGCCGACCGTCGCCGTGGCGACTGTCGCGCCCACTCCGACCAGCGCACCGCCAGCGCCCTCGGTCTCCTCGGTCACCGTTAGTGCAGAGAACCTGGCGTTCGACCGGGCGGTTATCCGGGTGAAGGCGGGCACAACGCTGACGGCTACGCTCGTGAACAAGGATGCGGGGGTGGAGCACAACCTCGCGTTTTCGCTTCCGGGTGTTGGCCACCCGACATGCGTGGGGCCGTGCACCGTCTCGCACACGTTCACCGCCGCGTCGGCCGGAAGTTTTTCGTTCTTCTGCACGATCCACTCGACGATGTTCGGCGACTTCATCGTCGAGTGACGCGGGCGGCGTTCACCGCGCGGCGGCGCTAAATGAGTTTCGGGAGCACCTTTTCGGTGAAGAGCACGAAGGTCTCGTGGCTCAACGGGTTCGCCAGCAGGTAGTCGAGTGGCATCTCTTCTTGCATCTGAAGCAGCTGGTCCAGCACGCGCTCCGGTGAGCCGGAGATGACGACGTCGTTGACGTAGCGGTCGACGGGATCCTGGTCGACGGAGGATTCGCCGCCGATGAACTGCGTCCCCTTGGGCTTCGCGTAGGCGCCGACTGTCCAGGCTGCGCCCGCGCGGGCCACCTCTTCCGCCTTGGCGTCCGTTTCGGCGATGGCCATCAACCGCCCCGTAGGAATCTCGCGACCATCCATCGAGAAGCCGCTCGATTCGAGCGTGGTGCGATAGAGCGCGCGCTTCTTCGCGATTTCGCTGTGCGACGAATGGGGGTCCATGAGGATGGTGAACCCATCCTCCGCCGCCCGTACGATCGACTCGGGCGAAGTGGCGGCGAGCCAGACCGGCGGGTGCGGTTGTTGCAGCGGCTTGGGCAGAACGTCAACGTTGTCGAACTGCCAGTTCTTGCCAGCGTGCGATACGGGCGCATCCTGCCAGGCCTTTAGGACGATGTCCACGCACTCGCGGTAACGCTCGGCGCTCTGCTCCGGATCCACCCCGAAGGTACGCATCTCTGTGGGGTCGAAGCCCCGCCCGGCACCCCAGTTCAGCCGACCGCCGGAGAGCATGTCGAGGAGGGCCAACTCTTCGGCGAGCCTCAGCGGGTGGTAGAAACCCGCGAGTGTCACCGCCGTTCCGATGCGCAGCCGTGACGTCCGGGCGGCGACGTGCGTACCCATGAGAGTCACCGAAGGGCACACGCTGTAGGTGTTGAAGTGGTGCTCGGCCAGCCAAACGGCGTCGTACCCGCCCTCATCCATAATGGCTACGCGCTCGAAGGCGCGCTCGTAGACGGTAGTCAGCGGAACACGTCGACTCCACGAGAAGAATTGAAGCACACCAACCTTCATCGAGAGGCCCCTCCCCATTGAAGATAGCTGCTCAGCAAGCGCGCGTCCCGCGCGGCGGTGGTGGGTCGCGTTGTCGAGCGGGCACAAGACCGCGGGTCAAGTCACGCGCGGGCAGCGCCGCGTCCCGGGGCGATCCGGCGCGAGTGCGGGATCTAGCGGACTCGGGCCGTCGCGTGGCAGGGATTACCTGCCGCAAGTCCACGGTGTAAAGTGTCGGCGTCTTCAATGGCGTGCGATTGTTCAGAAGCGATCCCCTCTCCTCGGGATCGCCGGAGTACTACGCCCGGGTTCTCGCGTAACAGCGGACGATGCCGGAGCTCAAACGACACATAATACTTCGAAAGCATAAAGCTTCGGAGCATTATGTCCGATCATCCCCGAAAGCCCCTTGCGTTGCCAGCGCCCAACCGTAAAGTACGCGTCAACAACAGTATGGGTATGTAGAGATGCTGAAAGTGGTAATGGCGGTAGCCATGGTGGTAGTCGGCCTCGTTGGGGCAACAGTAGCCACGCCGGCCTTCGGAGATGGAAGTGGCGCTGTGAATGCCACCGTGAGCGCGAGTGCTCCGTGTCTAACCGTCAACACTACGCCGCTGGTGTTTCCGACGCAGAAGTTTAGCACCAATAGCCTAAACGGGATTAGTGCGATATCGAATGGCCCAGCGGTAATGAATTGCTCCGGGCAAACCGCATCGATCATCGGTTCGGGCTCCGACGCCACTGGTCCGAACAGCAGTCCGACCTGGCTGCTGACTCCGGTCACGCTGCCGCAGACCGTATGCGGTGGTTCCGGTGAACTTCGTACGATTAACAAATTCGCGCTGGGATTACGCTTCTCCGATGCCGAGCCAACCCTGTCGAAGCTTGGCGTAGCGCTGAAATCCGTCGCTAACGGCGCAAACCTCCCGGCGTACGACCTCGAGTTGTTCATGCCGTGCACCACGAGCGATGGTGCGGGTACGGTTATGTCGTTCCAGATCACCTTCACGGCTTCTCTGCCTTAATTTCGGTGATACACGGAAGACGTCTACTGGCGATAATGCTCGTAACTCTCGCGGCGATCGCCTCTTCACCCGCCGCGAGAGTTACCGCAGACGCTGGTGTGTCGATCGACCTGGGTGCGGTGGATGTCACTCCGAGACTGTCGCGCGGAGGAACGTACCAGCTCCCCTCGATCGGAGTGCGCAATCCAGGGACCGAACGCAGTCACTACATCATGACCGTGACCTACTTCCAGGATCAGACGGAGCGTCGACCGAACCTCAACTGGTTCGAATTCTCTCCATCGTCGTTCGACCTTGCGCCCGGTGAGACGATGCCCGTGCGTGTGGAACTGCGCATCCCCACAAGCGCTGACCCGGACCCGTACCGAGCGATGATCGAGGCCCGGCTTGCAACGCCCGGCGAGGGGGTGGTTGTTGGAGCTGGGGCAGGCGCGCGTCTGACGTTCACGGTCAAACCTTCGAACATTCTCCAGGCATGGCAGCTGAAGGCGAGCGATTGGTTCGAAAGCCAGGCTCCGTGGTCGTCTGTCGTGCCGGCGGTATTTGTGGTCGCGATCGTCGGTTGGTGGGCGAGCCGCCGGTTCGAGCTACGCCTGTCACGGAAAGAGTGAAC
>JBDSEP010000298.1:0-6738 GCA_039919985.1 Tepidiformaceae bacterium
GATTCCAACCAGTCGCGCGCTCCGGTGCTCACCAGCACCAGCTTCTCACTGCCTACCTTCGCGAGAAGTGGCGCGGGCCGGCCCTTATGGTGGTTGAATACCTGCGCCGCAACCAGGTGTTGGTGCATCGCCAGTGCGAGCGCGGTGGGCCCATCGTAATACCCGAGTCGGCGAAGCACTTCCGCCACCTCGGCGTAACTCGCCCCACCGCCTCCGAATTCCTCCGGGACCAGCGCACTAAGCAGCCCGTGCCCCTTCATGGCGGAGTAGTGGCCCGCCACGAACTCGTCGTTGCTGTCTCGTTCCGCTGCGCCTTCCTCGAATTGTGGACCGATCTCCTCGACGGCCTCGAGTAGTGAGCTGGTTGCGGTTCCCATTGTTCCTTCTCCCTTAAGTGCTGCCGATGATGAGCGTGCGAACTGACTGCGAGTCGTTTACCGCGCGACGCTACACCGCCCCGTTCGGCTTCGCCTCGGCCCCGCCGAAATTGCTGCTGCCTTCCGCACTCGCGCTGTTATACGATGCCGATAATGCGCCCCTATGCCCAGTACTGTCCCATCGCTAAGACAGCCGAAATCATCGGCGACCGCTGGTCGATCCTCATCCTGCGCGACATGTTGGTCGGCACCTCCCATTTCAACGAGCTCGCCCGGGGACTCCCTGGTCTCTCCCGCAACCTGCTGGCCAGAAGGCTGCGCCACCTCGAGGCCTCCGGACTGGTAGCCAGGTTCGAGGGAGGTTACGAACTCACGGAAGCCGGGCTCGATCTCAAGCCGCTTGTCTTCAGCATGGCCGATTGGGGGGCGAAGTGGGCGTTCCCGGATCCCCAACCAGACGAGCTCGACCCCGACCTGCTGGTCTGGTGGATTCACGGCCAGATCGACCAACGGGTCGCTCCCGGCGACAGAGTCGTTGTCGAATTTGAGTTCGATGATTCCAAGTCTCGCTACTGGCTCGTCCTCGAATCCGACGACGTCTCGGTCTGCCTCACCCACCCCGGTTTCGATGTCGACCTCTGGCTTCGTTCCAGCCTTCGCACGCTTTACATGGTCTGGCTTGGCCGACGAGACCTCGCCCGGGCCCTTAAGACGGGCGACATTCAGTTGGAGGGCGACGCGGCGCTCGCCAGCGCGTTCACGGGGTGGCTGCGACTGAGCCCGGTGAGCCCCGCCGTCCTCGCCGCAGCGCAGGGCTAACCCGGGCCTGCCTTCGGGTCGTGGCAGTTCACGACCTACATCGCGGCGATGTTCTTGCGGGCAGCATCGAGAAACTGGTCGTGCGGGCCTGGCTCGCCGATCTCCAGGAACTCGCTCTCCACCTCCGCCACCCCCGTGTGGCCGGGCGGCATGTGGTAGAAATCCCCAGCGTCCAGGATCTCGTCTTTATCGTCGGCGTCGGTTATTCGCAGCCGTCCTTTAATCACATAGCCCCAGTGGTCCCCCGGGCAGCGATCGTTCGGCAACCCCTTTAGTAGCGGGCCGAAGTCGGCGCCTTCTGGCACCGAAAGCACGGCAACTCGCATTGCCCCCCAGTCGGCCCCTCGAATCTGTGAGGGTCCCGCTTCCAGCAACATTGGCAGTTCATTCTTTGATGCGCGCAAGGTGATCACTCCTATCGAATTGATTGCTCCCAGGTGGAGCCTCATCGCCGAGTTTGTGCGCCGTGCGAGGCCGCCGGCCAGTACATCTTCTGTACCTGTGTGGTCGCCGCACTCTCCCTAACGGCGTACGCGATACCGCATGTACACCTCGCCCGTGTCGGAATTCGCGACGGCGGCCACCAGTTCCAGTCGCTTCACCTGGTCCCGTCCGAAGGCCGTCTCCCCTTCGACCGCCGTAAGCGTGTGCTTTCCTCCCACGATCACCGGACCGAGGGTAAGGAAGAATTCGTCGACCACCCCGAGCGCGTACATCTGCGCGTTCACGGTCGGGCCCCCCTCCACAAGCAGCACCTTCGTATCGAGCTCCTGCCGCATATGTTTCAACATTCCGGCAATCTCGCCCTCTGCCGACACCGTATAGATCGGCCGTCCGGTCGCGACCAGCGCCGCGCGACGTTCCGCCGGGGCCGCGTCCGAAAGATAGACGACGGCGTCGAAATCCCGCGCTGTGAAGAAGAGCTTGTCGAGCGGAAGTTCGCCCGAGCGCGAGAGCGCGACCGCCATCGGGAAGCGTGGCTTACCCCGCCCAAGCCGCAACTCTTCGAGCCCCGCGTCCCCCAGCCGTGATGACGTTCCAGAAGCGCGCAGGGTGTTCGCGCCGTTCAGCACAGCGTCGGCGTTCACGCGCAGTTCGCGCATCAGCCGCTGGTCCACCTTCGAGCCTATGCCCGCCTCGGTGCCCTCGATCACCACTTTGCCGTCCGCCGACATCACCATGTTCATCAGTACGTAGGGGCGGTCTTCTGGCGGCTCGGGAAGTTCCAGCGCAGTGTAATCCGGTTTCACCAATCCAGTGTAGGTCAACGCTCTTCTGGGACGACGCGCACGGTCTTCTCCCATGCGGCGCGGTAAGTGGCCCGTTCTTCTAAGCTTCCCCGGTGGACGCGTTCGTTATCCGAGAGGTGGTCACCGGGAAAGGCAAGCTCTGCGCGAGCATTCTCGCCACGCTCCCGCACTGGTTTGGCTTTCCGGAAGTGAACGCTGGCTACGCACTCCAGGTCGAACCTATGCGCGTTTTCGGCGCGTACTCGGGCGAGCGGCCGCTCGGCTTCTTCGCCTTCGCCCACCACACTCCCAGAAGTTCGAAATCCACGTCATGGGCGTCGCTCCCGATGAGCACCGCCATGGTGTCGGGCGCGCGCTCGTGGAGGCCGCCGTCACCGCTGCCGTCGCCTCCGGAGCGCGTGTGCTGACCGTGAAGACCCTGAGCGCCAGCCAGCCGGACGAGGGATACGAACGCACCCGAGCGTTCTATCGCGGGGTGGGCTTTTTCGAAATCGAAGAGTTTCCCACGCTCTGGGAGCCTGGCAACCCGGCGCTCATGATGCCTCGAATCCTGGACTGAGGCGCCTACTCGCCCCCGAAATCGCGCTCTGGGTCGAGTTCGCGGTAGTAGCAGCTTGTGTTGCCCGTGTGGCAGGTAGGCCCTTTCGGGCGTGCCAGCACAAGCAGGCTGTCCGCCTCGCAATTCTTCGCGATCGACACAAGTTCGAGGACGTTGCCGCTCGTCGCGCCCTTCTCCCACAATTCGCCCCGGCTTCGGCTCCAGAACGTCACCCGCCCCGTGGCGTAGGTACGAGCGATCGAGTCTCGGCTCATCCAGGCCAGCACGAGCACCTCGCGGGTGGCGGCGTCCTGCACTACCGCCGGGATCAGGCCATCCGCATCGAAAGTAAGTGTCGACTCTTCTGACATGCGTCCAGCTTACCTTTGCGGCGACCCTTCGGGAGGCGACTCGAACGGTCGGATTGGCAACCCCGCCGCGGCAAGCTGCTCCTTCACCTGCCGGATTGAGTACTGCCGGAAGTGGAAAATGCTGGCCGCGAGCACGGCGTCCGCCTTGCCCTCGGTCAGTGCGGCGACCATGTGCTCTGGCCCGCCCGCACCGCCGGATGCGATAACCGGCACGGTCACGGCTTCGCTTATCGCGCGCAACATCGCGATGTCATACCCCTGCTTGTGGCCATCAGTATCCATGCTCGTTACGAGCAGTTCGCCGGCGCCCCGTTGCACCGCCTGTTTGGCCCACTCCACCGCGTCCAGCCCCGCACGGGTTCGGCCTCCGTGCGTGAACACTTCCCATTGCTCCCGCTCTCCCGGTACGCGGCGCGCGTCAATCGCTACAACGATGCACTGGCTGCCGAAGCGGTGCGCCCCTTCATTGATCAGCTCCGGCGTTTGGATGGCCGAGGTATTGATGCTCACCTTCTCCGCCCCCAGCTCCAACATCATCTTAATGTCGCTCGCGCTGCGGATGCCGCCACCAACCGTGAACGGGATGAACACCTGGTCTGCCGTCGCCGCGACCATGTCGTAGACCGTTGAACGTTCGTCGGAGGAGGCGGTGATATCCAGGAAGACCAGCTCGTCCGCGCCTTCACGGTCGTAGAATTTCGCAAGCTCCACCGGGTCGCCTGCATCCCGCAACTCCACGAAGGAGATGCCCTTCACCACGCGACCGCCGTCCACATCGAAGCAGGGAATGATTCGCCGGGTGAGCATCGGTCAGGCTTCCGCCGCTTCGAGTTCCCAGAACTGCTCGACCGCGGCCAGCGCCTCCGGCAGCTCAATGGTCCCTTCGTAGAGCGCCTTGCCCACGATCGCCCCGCTGCAGCCGATGTCGCCGAGGCGCACAAGGTGTGCCACTTCGGCCACCCCACCAGAGGCGATGATCCGAACGCCCGGCAGGGCGCGCACAAGCTCCTCGAGCGCGGTGAAGTTGGGCTCCGTGAGCGTGGAATCCCGCCCAATGTCGGTGAACATCAGCGTCGAGACGCCGGCATCTGCCATTTCTCGCGCGAACTGCAGTGCGGGCACGCCGCTGCCAGCAGTCCAGCCATCCGTGCGCACCTCCCCGTCGCGGGCGTCGATCGAGACTACGATGTCGAACCCCCAGCGTCGTACCGCCTCGCGCACCACTTCCGGATGTTGGACGGCGACGCTCCCGAGTTGCACCTGCGTCGCGCCCCGGGAGAACGCCAGCAAGATCGCGTCCACATCCCGGATTCCGCCGGAAACTTCCACCGGGAGCCGGACCCCCAAGCAGATCTTCTCGATTTCGCGATGGTTAACAGGGCGGCCCGTTTTCGCGCCATCCAGATCCACCACGTGGAGCCGCGGCGCTCCCAGCGACTGCCAGTGCTTTGCCATCGCAAGCGGGTCCTCCGAATAGACGGTCTCCCGGGCATAGTCACCCTGGAACAGCCGCACGCAACGCCCGCCAAGGATGTCGATTGCTGGAATCACATCGAACATCAGGACGCCTCCCGGGTCTGCGAACCAACGAGCGCGTCCGCCAGCGGGCAGCCAGCGCGCGCCCATGCCACGAAATTCGCGTAAAGCTTCAGGCCATTCTTGCCGCTCTTCTCCGGGTGAAACTGCGTCGCCACAATGTTTCTGCGCGCGACGATGCTCGGGAATGTCACGCCGTAGCCGGTCGTGCCGAGCGCCAGCTCCGGGTCGCTCGTCCACGGGTAGAAGCTGTGCACAAAGTAGAAGTAGCTTCCACTTGGAATGCCGGTAGCCACTGGGTGGCTACGCGTCCAATCCACCGTATTCCATCCCATATGCGGCACTTTCCGCCCGTCGCCCGCTTCGAACAGCCGTGCCTCGCCAGGGAGCACCCCAAGGCAGTCCTGCCCACCGCCCTCTGAGGATCGGTCGAAGAGCGCCTGCAGCCCCATGCAGACTCCCAGGAACGGACGTCCGGCGTTGATGTAGTGAAGGAGCGGTTCCACCAGGTTGCGCGAGACGAGGTTCGACATCGTGTCTGCGGCCGCCCCGACGCCAGGGAGGACGATCGCCCCCGCACGGTCTATATCTCCAGGGTCCGCAGAGACGACCGGCGCCTCGTCCAGATGTGCTAGAGCGCGGGCCACGCTGCGCAGATTTCCCGCGCCGTAATCGATGACAACAATGGGTCCCGGCATAGTCCATCGAGTGTACAGGACGGCCTTCCAACCGACCGCCCGATATAATCGAAAGGCGATGGCAGAATCGAACCAGTACGCCGCCCGGCTGCGCAGCGAAGAGCTCCGTTCGCAGCTGAGCTTCCACAACCGTCTCTACTACGAGAAGGACGCTCCTGAAATCCCCGACGCCGTCTACGACGAAATGCTCAACGAGTTGCGGGCCATCGAGCGCCAGTATCCCGAGCTGATCACCCCCGATTCCCCCACGCAGCGAGTGGGTAGCGCCCCGTTGCCAACGTTCGAGGTTGTGGAACACAGGGTGCCGCTCCTCAGTCTCGCTAACAGCTTCACCCTAGATGAGCTGCATGCCTGGCACCGGCGGGTGGCTGAGCGTATGGATAGCGACGACTTCGCCATCGTCAGCGAGCCGAAGATCGACGGGCTGGCCATGGCTCTCGTCTACGAGAGCGGACGGCTCGTCCAGGGCGCCACCCGCGGGGACGGGCGCCAGGGCGAGAACGTCACCGCCAACCTCCGAACCATCGCCTCTATCCCACAGGAGCTACACGGTAGCTACCCGCGGAGCATGGAGGTCCGTGGTGAAGTCTTCATGACGAAGAGCGGCTTCCAGACGATGAACGAGGCCATCGGCGTCGCCAACCAGGAGCTCGAGCGCGAGGGAAGAAAGCCACGCGCGCTCTACGCCAACCCGCGCAACGCCGCCGCCGGTTCGGTCCGCCAAAAGGATCCGGCGGTAACTGCGGGCCGCCCGCTCGCCATGTTCATCTACCAGCTCGGCTGGGTGGAGGGTTCACGCCCCGAGAGCCACCACGAAACGTTCGCCTGGTTGCGCGACATGGGTTTCAACACCAACCCCGAAACTCGCATACACCCCTCTATCGCGGACGCCTACGAGCGCATCGAGTGGTGGGGCCACCAGCGCGAACGCCTCGACTACGACATCGATGGCACGGTGCTTAAGCTGGATGACCCACGAGAGTGGGATCGCCTCGGCGTCGTGGGCCGCGAACCGCGTTGGGCCATCGCCTACAAGTTCCCTCCCCAACAACGGACAACGAAGTTAAAGCGTATCGAAGTGAACGTGGGCCGCACCGGTGTCCTCACCCCCTTCGCTATGCTCGAAACGGTTGTTGTCGGCGGCGCAAA
>JBDSEP010000111.1:0-5108 GCA_039919985.1 Tepidiformaceae bacterium
AGATGGCCTCGAAATCGGGAGTTGCAGTCTCCCTCGATTCGAAGGCAGTCCCGCTGCTGCCCGGGGCGCGAGAATCCTCGGTTAGTGGTGTGCACACAGGCGGCGAGGCTCGCAACCGCGACTGGGTAGGTGCCAACGTTACGTTCGCGCCCGGCGTCGACTCCGACATCGCGGCCCTCATGTTCGACCCGCAGACTTCCGGCGGGCTCCTGCTCGCGGTCGCCGAGAGCCGCGCCGATGAGCTGCAGGAGCTCTTTGCGACAGATCGCGAGCCGCTTTGGCGCATCGGGACCGTGGCCGGAGGATTGCCCGCGATTCGCGTCGACTGACCGCGCTACTCTGCGATGCCCACAATTGTTCGGGGCAATGGCTCGTGCCTATACTCGTGGCGAGGCGGTGAGGACAGGATGACGGCTGTAGCAACCGAATTCGAGACAGTCATCGGCCTTGAAGTGCACTGCCAACTGCTCACCAGGAGCAAGATGTTCTGCGGTTGCAGCTCCGATTACTCCGGCGCCAGCCCCAACACCCACGTCTGCCCGGTCTGCCTCGGTATGCCCGGCGTGCTCCCGGTGATCAACGAAAAGGCGATCGAGTTCATCGTCATGACTGGCCTCGCGCTCAACTGCCAGATCCCGGAATTCAGCAAGTTCGACCGCAAAAACTACCACTACCCGGACCAGATGAAGGGCTACCAGATCTCCCAGTACGATCTGCCGGTCTGCGTCAACGGCTGGCTCGAAGTGGAGGTCGACGGCTCAAAGCGAAAGCTCGGGATTACGCGCGTCCACATGGAAGAGGACACCGCCCGCCTGCTTCACCGGACCGACACCGCCACCGGCGAGGGCTACAGCCTTGTCGATGTGAACCGCTCCGGCACCCCGCTCATGGAGATCGTCAGCGAACCGGACATGCGCAGCGCTGCTGAGGCGCGCGAATACCTCGTCCGACTGCGCCAGATTCTGCGCTACATCGGCGTGAGCGATGCCAACATGGAGGATGGCAACTTCCGCTGCGACGCCAACGTCTCGCTCCGCGTGCGTGGCGCCGAGGCTTTTGGCAGCAAGGTGGAGGTGAAGAACATGAACAGCTTTCGTGCTGTCCACGACGCCATCCTGCACGAAGAGATCCGCCAGGCCCGCTCACTCCGCGACGGAGCGGCCATTCCCCAGGAGACGCGAGGCTGGGTCGATGAGACCGGCGTAACCGTCAGCCAGCGGTCAAAGGAAGACGCGAACGACTATCGCTACTTCCCGGAGCCGGACCTGCCGCCGCTCCGCTTTAGCCGCGCCTATGTGGAGCGCGTACGCGATTCGCTGCCCGAGCTGCCCGAAGCGCGCCGCAAGCGCTTCTTGAGCCTTGGCCTCAGTGAGCACGAAGCCACGGCCCTCACGGAATCGCGCGAACGGGCCGACTTCTTCGAAACGCTGGCCGAGGAGCTTGGGCTCCCGGAAACGCGGGCGACGAAGCTCGCCGCGAACTGGCTGCTTGGGGAAGTGGCGCGCTGGCTCAACGCCCACGACGGCGAGATCGCCCACTTCCCAATCTCCGCCAAGGACCTGGCCGACCTCTTGCGTATGTCCGAAGGGGGCACAATCACGGCCACCGTCGCCAAGGAGGTCTTCGAGACGATGGCCTCGACCGGGCAGTCAGCAGCAGCAATCGTTCAGGCCGGCGGTCTCGCCCAGATAAGCGGTTCGGACGAGCTGACGGAGATGGTGAGACGCGCCGTGGCCGCGAATCCAAAGGCTGTAGACGACTACCGGTCGGGCAAAGAGACCGCTGTGAAGTTCCTGATTGGCCAGGTCATGCGCGAATCGAAGGGTCGCGCCAATCCCCAAACCGTGACGGAACTGCTAGAACGGGAGCTTCGCTAGTTGTCCCGCATGCAAGGTCCGCCGGATGTCCGCTGGTATACTTTCGCCCAATGACATCGCACCAGCTGCGCCAGCACAGCATCCTCAAGTGGTTCTACCCGGGCATGCACATCAAGCGTTGGCTGGTTTTGCTGCTCTTCGGCATCTGCCTCATGGGCCTCGGCATCTCCTACGTCCTCAAGGAGGCCTACCTCCAGACCGACCTGCCCGGCGCTTTCTACTACCTGACGCTGCAGTTCATCCCGCGCTGGGGCCGCGGACTGCTTTTCGTCTTTCTCTCTCTTACCACGGTCGGCATCGCCACCTGGAAGCTCAACGAATCGCTCCTCTACGCCTTCGTTCGCCCCGACCAGCGCGACGGCAACATCGCCCAGACGATTTACAACAAGCGCTTCCTCAGCCGCGGTCCGAAGATCGTGGCGATCGGCGGCGGCACCGGACTCTCCACGCTCCTTCGCGGCCTGAAGGATTTCACCAGCAACCTCACCGCAATTGTCACCGTCGCCGATGACGGGGGGAGCACCGGTCGCCTTCGCCAGGAGTTCGGCGTGGTTGCACCCGGGGACATCCGCCAGTGCATTGCCGCTCTCGCCGAAGCCGAGCCACTCATGTCCAAGCTCTTCCAATACCGCTTTACTGAAGGCACCGGACTCGAAGGCCATTCCTTCGGGAACCTCTTCCTCGTCGCCATGTCGGAAGTGACTGGTAACTTCGAAACGGCGATCCATGAGGCCAGCCGCGTGCTCAACGTCCGCGGCTCCATTCTTCCCTCAACGCTCGAGGACGTGACGCTCAGCGCACGCACGCATGAGGACGAGATGGTGCACGGCGAACACAACATCACCGAACACGGCACCGCTATCCGCGAGCTCTTCCTCAATCCGTCCTCCGCCGAGGCCCACCCCGACGCTGTGCGCGCCATCCTCGATGCGGACCTCGTGGTCATCGGGCCGGGCAGCCTGTACACAAGCGTTCTGCCGAACCTCCTCGTTTCGGGTATTCAGAAAGCCTTGCTTGCCACGGAGGCGCGACGCATTTTCGTTTGCAACGTTGCCACCCAGCAGGGGGAGACGGACGGCTTCACGGTTGCCGACCACCTCGAGGCGCTGGAACGTCACGCCGGGAACGGTGTGATCCACGCCGTGGTCGCCAACAACAACATCGCCACCGCTCTTCCCGAGGCCTGGCATTCGGCACCCGTACCGGTGAACCGCGATGGCATGGCAGCGTTCGGCCACGTCCGTCTCGTACTCGCCGACGTTGTCGCCGAGGAGAACCGTTACCGCCATGACCCCGAAAAACTCGCCGCTATGGTAATGCGCATGTACGATCACAAGGACTCGCTCGCGAACATGGCTACGCGCCATCTCGCCGAAGAGCCACTTCTCGTTACGCGGTAGCTCCCGATGTTCTTGAACCTCCTTCAGATCGTAATCTCCGTGATCCTCATCGCGGTCATCCTCTTGCAGGTCAAGGGCTCCGGCTTTGGTGCCGCCCTAGGGGGCATGTCCGGCGGTGGCGTCTATCGCACGAAGCGCGGCCTCGAACGTACGCTTTTCCAGGCCACGATCCTGCTCGTTGTGGTCTTTATCTTCATATCCTTCCTGAGCGTCCTGTCCCAAAAGTAGCTCTCCATGGCCCGTGAATCCTCACTCTTTCGCCGCCCGGAGTTTCTGGCGGCGCTGATTGCGCTTGCCGTCGCGGCTACTGGGTTCGCTCTCTACCTCGGCCTCAGCGGTCGCGGGCCGGTGAGCCTGACCAGCAGCGATGTCTACAGCGAGGCCGTTACCGGCACGTGGCAACGCGTTAATCCGCTTTACGCCGGCGCCAACGAAGTCGACGCCGACCTCTCGCAGTTGGTCTTCTCCGGTCTCCTACGCCTCGGCCCCGATGGACACCTGCAGCCGGACCTCGCCGAGCTTCCCCAACTGAGCGACGAGGAGCGCACGTACACGTTCAAGCTCCGAAAAAACGTCACCTGGACTGACGGCAAGCCGCTGACCGCCGCCGATGTCGAGTTCACCATTAGGCGGCTCACCTCGCCAAACTTTCGCGGCGATCAGTCGCTGGCCGAAGGCTGGCTTGGGGTAGAAGTCGATGCCCCGGCCCCCGACACCGTCGTGATCAGGCTAAAGCAGGCATCGGCACCCTTCCTGGCCCGCAACGCCACGCTCGGCATCCTCCCGGAACACCTTCTCGGGACGCTCTCCGACAGCGAAATCTTCGACGCTCCATTCAACGCCCAGCCGGTGGGCTCCGGGCCCTTCAAAATCGTTTCTCTCGATTCCCGGGAAGCCAGGCTCGTCGCGAACCAGGGATACCACCTCGGTTCGCCGGAGCTAACCGAGATTCGGCTGCGCTTCTTCCCGGACTACAGCAGCGCCCTGCGGGCGCTGCAGAGCGGAGACGTCAACGGCTTCATGCCTCGTGACACGCTTCTTCCCGCCCAGATTAGTGAACTCCGGAAGGCGCCCGGCGTGAAGGTGGATGACCGCACCCGCTCGGTCTACAACGTCCTCTACCTGAATAACGCGCAGGCGGCGCTCTTCCAGGATCCGCTCGTTCGCCGCGCCCTCAACATGGCCGTGGACCGCGAATCGCTGGCCAACCGGGTCTTCGGCGGAGCGGCCTCCCCTTCCTCCTCCCCTGTGACTCCGGGGACCTGGGCCTACGCCGAAGCTCACGACACGACGCGCGCCGATGTCGTCCAGGCGAAGCGACTGCTTGAAGAGGCGGGCTGGAAGGCCCATCCCACCACAGGCATCCTCGTGAAGGACGGTGGCGAGTTTCGCTTCACCATTCGCACCGATAACGACCCCGCGCGCGTACTCCTTGCCACCGAGGTGGCCGGCCAACTTGAGGCGCTTGGCATCCGTGCCACCGTTGCTAGCACCACCTTCTCCGTGCTCCGCCGTGATTTCCTCCAGGAGCGCCAGTATGAGGCCGCACTTGCTGGCTGGGACCAGGGCGCGGACCCCGACCCGTATTTCGGCTGGCACAGCTCCCAACTCGGCACCGCGGGCCTCAACCTCGCGAACTTCGAAGACACCGTCTCCGATGAACTGATCGCCAAGGGCCGCACAACCAACGACGTCGAAGTTCGTAAAGACGCCTACCAGCAATTCCAGGACGTCTGGGCGGAGCGAGCGCCGAGCCTCGTCCTCGCCTACCCGCGCTTCCTTTACGCCCACGCCGATTCGCTGAAGGGCATCACTCAGGGCGTCCTCTTCA
>JBDSEP010000313.1:0-4809 GCA_039919985.1 Tepidiformaceae bacterium
GACCTCTCTCAGCAGTCGCCAGCGGCGGCGAGACCTCGCGCTTCCTTCTCGCCCTCACGACCGTCCTCGGAAACGCCAGCGAGGCCCGCCTCGAGGTGTTGGATGAGGTCGACGAAGGCGTAGGCGGCCGCGCCGGCGCACTCGTCGGAGCTGCCCTCCTCCGCCTTGCGGAGCGCCACCAGGTGCTCTGCGTCACCCACCTTCCCCAGGTTGCGGCCTTCGGGCAGCGGCACTTCGTCGTCTCGAAGACTACCGAGGGCGGGCGCACTGCTTCTGCCGTTGAGCTCGTTGCTGGACCGAAGCGCAAGCAGGAACTGGCGGCAATGCTCGGAGGCGTCACTCCGTCCAACCTCGCCGCCGCCGAAGATTTGCTGCGCGGCGCGGCGCGTTAAACTCCCGGCTATAATCCCGTCGATGACGCTTTACGTCGCCTACTTCAAGTTCAGGCCCGACACGAACGTGCTCCAGGGACTGGAAGCGTTCGAGCGACGCAAGACCTTCGAACACCCGGAGCATGCAACCGTGCTCGGTGAGTACTGGGTCAACGCGCCCGAAGACCAGCCCCAGGTCGTGGTCGTCTGGGAGTCGGAAGATGAAGGCCCCGGCGACTATTACGAAGCCGCCTGGGGCGACATCTTCGAAATCACCGTCGCCCAGGCTACCCGCCCCGTCTCCGAAATTCCCGACGACATCGGCGAGACACTGAAGTCGCGACTCTAGACCGCGTCAGGGCGTCGCCCCTTTAGCGGCCCTTGAAATTCGGCTCCCGTCGTTCCGCGAACGACGACAGGCCTTCCTTGAAGTCTTCGCTCTGGAAGAGTGGCAGCAGCTGCAGGTAGATGTGGTCGACCGCCGCTTCGAAGCTCTCCTCCATGCCCAGCCTCATCATCCGCTTGGTGGATTGCACGCTCAGCGGCGCGTTGTTCGCGATCTGCGTGGCCACCTTCTTCGCTTCCGTCATCAGGTCGTCGTGCTTCACCACGCGGTTGACGAGGCCGAGTTCGAGCGAACGGTTGGCGTCGAGGACGTCCCCGAGGAACGCCACCTCCGCCGCTTTCGCCCAGCCCAACAGCCGCGGCAAATACCAGCAGCCGCCGCTCTCTGGCAGAACGCCGCGCTTTGCGAACACCGCGCCCATCTTGGCGTGCTCGCTCGCGATGCGAATGTCGCAGCCCAGTGCGAGGTCCATGCCGTAGCCTGCCGCCGCCCCGTTGAGCGCGCAGACGATCGGCTTGTCCATGCGATTGATGACGATTGGCGGCGAATTATGCAGGTCAAACAGGTTATAGCCGCTACCGCTCCTCAAATTGTCGTTATCGCCGGCGGTCTGCGCCTTCAGATCGAGCCCCGCGCAGAAACCCCTACCGGCTCCCGTGAGAATTACTACCCGTACGTCGCGGTCGATATTCGCCGCCTGCAGCACACGAGAGAGGTTTCCCAGCATCGGCCCACTGATGGCGTTCAGCCGGTCCGGGCGATTCAACGTGATCGTCAGGACATGTCCCTCTTGCTCAACCAGCAGCTCTTCAGTTGTGGAAGTGATGTTCATGGGGGCCTCCGGTGCATTTCAGATCACCCGGAGTGTTGCATCACAAGACTCACCCCGGCAACTGCCACTACCTCAAGAGGTATTCGTGCAGCGTCACGCCGCTGTCGTGCACCTTCTGCGCCACGCCCTTGCCCAAATATCGGATATGCCAGTCTTCGCGGGCATATCCTGTGACCTGCTCGGTGCCCGGCGGGTAACTCACGATGAATCCGTACTTCCAGCTGTTCTGCGCAAGCCAGGTCGCCTCGGGTGTGCCGTTGAATGCTTCGAATGAGGCCGAAATGCTCGCCACGTCTGTGGTCGTCCCGAGCTGATGTTCGCTATGGCCTGCCCGCGCACTGGTCCGCTCTGCATATTCTTGCCCACCCGCGGCCACGTTCCTGCGGAACGTCTCGATCTGCTGGCCGTAGCTGCGGTAGCTGCTGGACGCAAACAGCCGGAATCCGTCGCGACCCGCTGCGTTAACCAGCTCCACGAACGCATCCTTCGCCTCTGCGCGCATCAACTGCGTCCCGCCCACGCTTGCGGAACCGGGCACCGCCACCAGGTCTCCGGGCTCGCAATCCGCCCCTAGCCGGTGATTCTTGTCTAACGGAACGAGGATATTGTTGCAGGCAAGTAGTGGCGTCGTATCCGCCCCGCCGGGGCCCACCGTGGCCAATGCGACGGCCGTTGCGGAAGCAACCGGGGCCGTTGTTGTGCTGGCCGTGGTGCTAGCCGCTGCTTCACCGGTGGGGGAGGCGGTCGCTTCCGCGGCGGCGCCAGTGGGGGCCGGTGTTGGCTCCGGGTCGCCGCCCAGCTTATCCGCCACCACAAACAACAGCAGAACAAAGCTCAGGGCCACCACCGCCAGTGCCACGACAAAGATCGGCAGCCACGGGTTTCGGGATTCGCTCGATTCTGAGTTCTCGTTGCCGCGCTTCGCAGGCCGCGATGCATCTACCATCACATCGATGATACCCGCCCCTCGACTTCCGGCCTACGCGTCCTGGCGTGGCACCTGGCGGGGGTCCGTCAGCACATCGTCCTCGAAAGCCCGCAGCAGGGCGTTAGTGATCTCCGGGCGCTCAAGCTGAAAGAAGTGTCCCGCTCCCGCGATCGGCTCTTGCCGGACAAACGTCGCCAGGTCGCGGAGCAGGTTCGGGTCGCCGAGTGGTCGCTCCGCCCAGAACGCCATGAACGGCTTCGCATCGGCCAGTCGGATAAGACCCGGCAGCGCATCGGCCACGCGTTCGCCTTCGTCCAGCATGCCCGCCGCCACGTCCGCGTCGCAGGTCAGCATCAGGGCTCGGATATCCGCTGCCAGGTCTGCGGGCGTGGAGTCGATGAAGAATTCTTCGATGAACGCCTCCACTGGCTCCATCGAACCCGCCTCGCGTATGGCAGCGGCAGTCCGTGGCCAGCGCCGCGGCCCATCCCGTTCCAGCGGCGAGTCCCCGGTCACTACTCCAGCGACCAGCTCGGGGTGCGCCCGGTTCAAACAGAGCGCCACCACGCCCCCAAGGCTGTGGCCCACCACGATCGCTGGCGCATTTCCAAGCGCGTCAATCACACGCGCCACATCCTCCGCGGCCGTGAAGACGTCGTACGGCGGAATGGCCGCCGAATCTCCGCGCCCTCTGAGGTCCACCGAGAGGCAACGGTGGTCGCGCCGCAAGTCCGCCACCTGCGGCGCCCACGCGCCGCTGTCGCACGCCCACCCATGGATAAAAACGAAGGGCGTCCCGCTGCCTTCGCCCTCGTCGCGAAAGCGGATCATCGGTACCGCCGGGTCTACCTCCGCCAAGCCAGCCGGCTCCCGCGCTTCTTCGACTTCTTCGCCCGCCCTGCTAGGCGACCGGCGATGAAGAGCGTGGCCGCCAGCACCTTCGAGCCAGTAGACCGGCTCTTGTTCGCGGCTTGCTTGCCCCGCTTCGCCAGCTCCTTCTTGTCGACTGAGACGGGCGCAGCTGCCGCCGCGTTGCGAGACGCTTCGGCAAGCGCTGCCGCCGCGTCCGCCGCCGCTTTTCGCGCCCGCTCCAGGTCCACATCATGCACCGCCTGGCGCGCGCGCATTGCCCCTCGCTGCCCAACCAGGGAAAGCTCGCTGACCAACGCCGCCGCGCGCTCTCGCGCCTGATCCAGGTCCATGGTTGGCACCGAAACCGCTGGAATGTGTGTTGCGGCTGCTCGCGCGCGCCCCCGTACTGAGGCGCGCGCCTTCCTGTCGTTCGAGCGCTTCTTTAGCACCGCGCCCGCTCCGGCCAGCGCGAGCACTGCCCCCACGCCCGCAAGGATGAACGTCAGCGTGCCCGGCCCGCGCCGGCGCTGCGCTTCATGCTCCTCCACGAGGCGGTCAAGTGGCGGAGGCTCCGAGTTCGAGGCAGCCGCGAACTGCCCGTTCTCCAGGTCCGAAAGAAAGCCTCGTACGGCCGCCGTAAACTCATCCGGGTTGTCACCGGGCACGCTATGGCCGGCGGCGGGCACTGTCACCAGCCGCGCCCGGTCCATCTCGCGAGTTGCCCGCTCCGCCGTCTCGGCGCTCAGCACGTCGCTCTCCGCCCCGCGCACCAACAGCGTCGGCACGCGTACATCGCGGAAGAGCTGCCAGCTCTCGTCGTTGCTCAACTCGGATCCGATCGTCAGGCCACTCGCCTTGTCCCGGAACCGCTTATCGAACTTCCACGTCCACTTTCCCGAATCTGCGGGCTTCAGGCGGTGCCGCATGCGCTCGCGGATGTTCTCCATCGTCCGCCGCTGGTTGAAGCGATGCGCGAGCTCTACGAACTCCTCGAACTCCAGCTCATCCGGGCCCCGCGTGAAACGCACGATGTTGTCCACGCCCTCTTTCGCCGATTCCGGACCCACATCCACAAGAACGAGTGCCCGCACCCGATGCGGGTAGGCGTTGGTGTACGAAACCGCGTTCAGGCCACCCATGCTGTGGCCCACGAGGATGAAGCGTTCGAGCCCCAATGACTCGCGAAAGCCCTCCAAGTCCAGCACGAAGGCTTCCCGCGAGTAATCGCCATCCGGCGACCAGTCCGAATCGCCGTGCCCCCGCTGATCGATAGCCAGCAGGTGATACTGCTCCTGCATGCGCTCGGCGAATTCATCGAACATATGCCCGGAGACGCCGAAACCGTGGACCATAACCACGGCGGGGGACTCTGCCTTGCCCCATTCTTGATAGTGCAGCTTAAGTTCGCGGACGATGACGTCGCGTTCGAGATATCCGGTTGTGACCATCTGGCCTACCTCCAGGAGAATGCCCGACAGCG
>JBDSEP010000119.1:0-3001 GCA_039919985.1 Tepidiformaceae bacterium
ACCTTTGCCTTCTCAACCTTGCCGATCAAGCTCGACTGCATGACCTGCTATCCCTCCAAGAACATGAACTCCGGAAAGCACAAACGGCGGCGCTTGGAAGCGTCGCCGTCACGGTTGTGGGATGCCAACTGGAACACCCATCTCCGGAAAGCTACGCCGTCTGCGGGAGAGGTGTCAACAAGAAACTAGCAAAGTTTTAATGGACTGAAACGGAGCGCGGCCCGTGCCAATCGCTGGCTGGGGGAGTAGAATCCTCGGATGCAGGCTCCTCGCACCGGTCGCTCCACTGACGCCCCTGCTTCCAAGCGCGTGGACGTCCGTAAGCCGATTCCCTCCCCTTCGCAGCCCGAACATGATGTCCTGTTTCTACAGCGCACCCTGGGGAATCGCGCCACAGCGCTGGCAATCCAACGCGAGTTCGAAGACCAGGGAGAAGGCGGCGCGCCCCAGCCCGTGCTCGAGGATGCGGTCTCAGCGGCGATTGAAGTCGAGGGGGCGAACGCGTTCGGCGAATCGGACGGCATGGTCGGGAGCGGTGTTGCGCCGCACGCAATGTCGAACAAGGGCAAGACGGGTTCGGACCTCTGGGCACACGCTGGCGGGGCGGGCGGCGTGGGGAACCAATCCGTTGGCAGCGCGGAGCTGACGGCACCGGTCTACGAAACGCGGGCGGCGACGGCCAAGAAACCTGCTAAAGCGTGGATTAAATCGGGCACGGGCAAAGTCAAGGTCGTGCGCTCATACACGGGGGTTTCGAGCGGGAACAACGGCGTGTACAAACATGGTGGCGGGACCACCTGGGTGACGGGCAAGGCTTCCACCCGCATCGACAAGCACGAGAAGGAACACATCAAGAGCTCGAAGGCGCTGCATGACGCGCACATCAAGCCGCTCGAAAAGCGTGTCTCGAGCTACCGCGGGCTGACAGGGAAGAACAAGGACGGAGCGGACGAAGCAGCGGCTACGACAGCGCTGCAGACGGAGATCGACTGGAACACTGCGGTCAACGACTTCGCCACGAACGACTCCGCGCAGAACACGCCAATGGGGCCCGTGGATCTGATCGACCAGGCCAAACCGGATTTTTATTACAACTTCGGAGCGAAGGAAGTTAAGAAGGTCCAGTACGACCATTTCGTCGATACGAACTAGGCGGGCACCATGAAGCTCGCGTTGGAAGTGGTCTCGCGAGACGGTAATGAAGTCGTGATTCGACTGGTTGTCTTCAACGACTCCGCGAAGCCGGTAGAGTTCGATCGGCGGGGACTGGCAGGCCCGAACGGGGTGCCGGAGAAGCAGGAGGCGTGGCCAGTTTCGCTCGAACCAGCGGCGAAGGCGAAGGCCCAGAATGCCGTCCTGTTGAGCGCCTCCTGTCTTTATGGAAGGGAGCGCAAGTTCACGATCAGCGCACCGACGACCTTCCACGCGTACCTGGTTTCGCCGCAGGGCGGCGGCCTGCTGGCGAGCGGCCCGGCGGATAGCAAGACGCTCGTGGCGTCCGCAGCGCCGCTCGTGCTTTCCCCGGAATAGAGCCGCGCTGGCACGGCTCAGCGTCCCGACAGCGGCTAACCGCGCGGCAGGCCGAGACCGCGAGTGGCGATGACGTTGCGCTGGATCTCCGAGGTGCCGCCGGCGATGGTGGCGGAGACGTTCGCCAGGTAGTCGCGCGTGTAGCGGCCGTAGCGCACGGCACCTGGACCTTCCTGCACCTGGCCTTCAAGGCCGAGCGCCTTGATCGCGGCCACGCTGGCGTTCTGTCGTAGTTCGGAGCTGAGCAGCTTGGCCGCTGACGCTTCCTTGTTCGGGACGCGGCCCACCTCCTGCATGGAGGCGATCGAGTAGGAGAGCATCGTGCCCACAAGCACGGCGGTGTAAAGGTCAGCCAGGTTGTGACGGGTCTGCATGGTGCGAGGGCGTTCGCGGACCACCGCGGTGAGGTCATCGAGGAAGCGTCGCGTGCCCGCGAAAACGGCGATGCTCGAGCGTTCGAAATCGAGCGTTGCGGCGGCGTGGTACCAGCCGCGGTTCTCTTCGCCAACCATGTTCTCCTTCGGGACGCGTACGTTGTCGAAGAAAACTTCGTTGAAGCTATGGCTGCCTGCCATGTTGACGAGCGGGCGGACGGTCACTCCGGGCGCCTTCATATCGAGGATGAAGGTGCTAATGCCCTTATGTTTCGGGGCGTTCGGGTCTGTGCGGGCGACGAGCCAGCCGTAGTCGGCGCGATGGCCGTCCGAGGTCCAGATTTTCTGGCCGGAGACGAGGTAGTCGTCGCCATCTCGAACGGCGCGCGTCTGGAGCGAAGCGAGGTCGGAGCCTGCGCCAGGTTCGCTGAAGAGCTGACAGTAGTAGCCGGTGCCGCTGGTAATGGAGCTGAGGTGCTTCTTTTTCTGTTCATCCGTGCCGTAGGGGATGAGGATTGGGCCAACGTAGAACACGCCGCGACGGTGGGCACCGATGGGGGCGCGGTTGTAGGACATCTCTTCGTTGAAGATCACCTGTTGCATGGCGGTGCCGCCGAGCCCGCCGTACTCCTTGGGCCAGGGGAGCGCCACCCAGCGGCGTTCGGCCAGCTTCAGGGAGAATTCGGGAGACCAGCCCATTTCGCCTCGCAGCCGGTCATCGAGCGGGCCTTGAGGCTCGGGCGGGAGGTGGTCGCGTAGAAAATCCTGGACTTCGCTGCGAAAGGTTTGCTGCTCGGGCGTGAAGCGGAAGCGCATGGCGGTACCTGGTGGGGAGTTGGGCCTATCATAGAACACCGGGCGGGAGGCCAGGCCTTACTGTCTCGCGGGCCTGAACCGAGGAACGGTGGTCGACCTTAGTTGGAGAAGCGCACGACCGGACTGGTACGACCCCAGAGTTCCTCCAGGCGGTAGTAGGCGCGCTGATCGGGCGAGAAGATGTGCACGATGAGGTCCCCGAAATCGAGAAGGACCCAGCCGCTGTTGGGCGAGCCTTCGCGGTGACGAATGTCGTGGCCCTCTGGTTTAAGCGACTCTTC
>JBDSEP010000337.1:0-5070 GCA_039919985.1 Tepidiformaceae bacterium
GCCTCGCGGGCGAGCTTCGCCTCGGGCAGGGCAGTCATGCCAACAACGCTTGCGCCCCACTGGCGATAGACCTCGCTTTCGGCGCGGGTGCCGAAGGCCGGGCCTTCGATGCAGAGGTATGCGCCGCCGGAATGTGTGGAAGTGCCTGTCGCCAGGGCGGCCTCGCTGGCGGCCTGGCGAAGCTCCGGGCAGAACGGTTCTCCAAAGCTGGCGTGGGCCACCACGCCCTGGCCGAAGAAGGTGCTGGCGCGGCCGCCGTTCGTGCGGTCGATGAGCTGGTCGGGGACGACCATATCGCCGGGCCGGTAATCTTCTCGCAGGCTGCCTACGGCGGAGACGGCGAGGATGCGCGGGACTCCGAGCGACTTGAGTGCCCAGATGTTCGCCTGTTGTGGTATTTCGGAGGGGAGCAGGGCGTGGTTTGGTCCGTGGCGGGCGAGAAAGGCGACTCGCGTGTCGGCCAGCATGCCAACGCGGATGGTGCCGCTCGGGGGGCCGAACGGCGTTTCCGGCAAAAACTCCTCGACCGCTTGAAGGCCGGGCATTTCATAGAAGCCCGAGCCACCAAGAACCGCGAGCGCAATTGGTGTCACAGCGGAGCCTTTCCGAAGGAGGAGGGTGCTGGAAGTAGAGTGTACGCGCTTGAACGTCCTATCGCTGTCCGAGCGCACCGGCGATGGCCAAACGGTAGGGCGCAACGAGCGCACCCTTCTCGGTGATGATCGCGGCGATCAGCTCCGCGGGCGTAACATCGAAGGCCGGGTTGTAGGCCGCGCCGCCATCGGGGCTCCAACGGAGCCCGGCGAAGCCGCCGACTTCGCGGGCGTCGCGGAACTCGATGGGGATGGATGCGCCAGTCTTGCATGCGGGGTCGATCGTGGAGGTGGGGGCGGCGATGTAGAAGGGCACTCCGTGACGGGCGGCCACAGCCGCCAGCCCATAAGTCCCGATCTTGTTAGCCGTGTCCCCATTAGCCGCGATTCTATCGGCCCCGGTTATCACCGCATCCAGACTCCCGGAGGCGATCAGCGAGGCCGCAGCGGTGTCCGGCAGGAGCGTGGCCGGGATCCCGAGCTTCGCCAATTCCCACATGGTGAGCCGGGCTCCCTGGAGCAGGGGCCGCGTCTCCGTGGCGTAGCAGCGCTTGAGCTTGCCCGACTCCCAGGCGACGCGAATCACGCCCAGCGCCGTACCGATTCCTCCCGTGGCGAGGGCGCCCGTGTTGCAGTGCGTGAGCACGGATGCGCCTGCTGGGAGCAGGGCGGCGCCAAAGGTAGCTGTCGCTCGGTCCTCGCGGAGGCGGCGCTCATAATGCTCCTGCGCAAATGCCCAGAGGGCTTCGCGTCGCCCGTCCGGGGTTGGGCCGCTGGCGGTGGCTGAATCGAGCGCCTCGCGTGCGATCGAGGAGAGTTCGACGGCGGTGGGGCGGACCGCAGAGATTGTCTGCAACGCCTGCCGGAGCTGGGTGTCCGAGGCGTCACCGGCCTGGGCAGCGATGGCCATCCCTGCTGCGCCAACGATGCCGAGGAGCGGGGCGCCGCGCACCCGCAACTCCCGGACGGCCACGCAGAGTGCATCGAGGTCGCGGATGCGGATGACCTGTTCGACGGCGGGCAGCAAGGTCTGGTCCAGGGCGTCGAGAGCAACACCGGGAATGATCCTGAGCGGGACTACCTCCGTCATTCGCCGGGCCGGAAGACGACGAGCGAATCCACCGGATAGGCGCTCAAGGCATCGCGACCAGCCAACTCCTCGAGTTCGATGACGAAGCCAAGGCCAACGACTACGCCTCCCACCATCTCCACCAATTGCGCGGTGGCGCGGGCTGTGCCGCCCGTAGCCAGCAGGTCGTCGATGACGTACACACGGGTCCCCAGGGCGAAGGCGTCCTGGTGGATCTCCAGGTGGTTCTGGCCGTACTCCAGGGAGTATTCGACGGAGAATCGCGCGGCCGGTAGTTTGCCCGGCTTGCGGACGGGTGCGAAAGGCACCCCGAGCTGCGCGGCGATCGGCGCGCCGAAGAGGAACCCGCGAGATTCGACGCCGACGATTGCCCCGGGGCGGGTCGCTTCCGCCACCGCCGCCATGCGACCGAGGACGAAGCCGAAAGCTTCGGCGTGGGCCAGGAGTGGCGTGAGGTCGCGGAACCGAATGCCGGGCTTTGGGAAGTCCGGCACGGCGCGAATGTACTGCTTGAGGTCCACCCGGCAATTGTAGCCCGGAGTACCACGAGCGATTCGGGAACGGCGCGTTCGGGAGCTAGGCGGCGCGGATGAAGCCGAGTTGGTCCCACTTCTTGCCCAGGAGCGCCTCCGACGGCACTCCTAGCCACCGCTCGATGAGCGTTGCGTAGACTGAACGGAAGTCTGTGGTAAACGACAGATTGCCGTTGTCCACCAGCCTGGAGAGGCTCGGCGCTTCCCCGTAGATGCCGCGCTGAACGCCGTTACCGAGCGCGAACATGACGCTCGCCGAGCCGTGGTCGGTGCCGCCGTTGGCATTCTCCTGCACCCTTCGCCCGAACTCACTCCAGGTGAGGACGATCACGTCGTCCGCCTTGTTGTGGGCGGCGAGATCGCGGTAGAAGGCCGTCAGTCCCTCGTCGAGGCGGGTCATTAAGTCAGTGTGTTCCTCAACCTCTTTGGAGTGGGTATCGAAGCCGCCGAGGGTGATATGCCCGACGCGCATGCCAAGGTTGCCGACGATGGCCTCGGCCAGCACGGAGAGGCCAGAGCCGAACGAGCTCTCGGGGTAGGTGACGGCCGGAACGTAGGTTTTGGCGGCGTCGGCGAGTTGCCTGGCGCTACTCACGGCGCTCTCCACCGTGGTTTCGAGCAGTACGCCATAGGGGGAGGTCGAGGGGTACTGCTCGTAGAGCTTCATCAGGGTAGCGGTGCGCGGGTCGCTGCCGTCCGCGCTTTTGCCGGCGAGCGAGAAATTGTAGTCGGCAGGCGAGCTGACCGAGGGGATGGGCACTGTATTGGAGCGGAGTTCCGGCGGGGTGGAGCTGCCGATGTTGAAGCCTTTGAAAGGGTCGTGCTGTTCGGCCTCCATCTTTTCGAGCGTGCGACCGAGCCAGCCCTCCTGGAGCTTGAGCTCCGGGTCGCCTGCCTGCCATATGGCCATGGATTTGAAGTGGGAGTAGTTCTGATTGGGGTAGCCCACACCACGCACGACAGCGAGCTTGCCCTCGTTCCAGAGGCCTTTCATCCCGGTCAGGCTGGGGTGCAGCCCGAATCCGCCTTCGAGCGGCAGGATGGCCTCTTCGGCGATGCCGATCGATTTTCGCACCGAGCGATAAGTGGAGTCGCCAATCGGCACGAGCGTGTTCAGACCGTCGTTGCCGCCGGCGAGCTGCACGAGCACGAGGATCTTGCCGTTGTTTTTGGCGAGGACGTCGTTCGGATTCTGCGCGGCGAAGGCGATGGAACCTTTGAGCAGCGAATCTGCCGTTGTCCCGATGCTAACGAGGGCGACTCCACCCTTAACGAAATCTCTGCGGTTCATCTCAAACCTCCTAGACGAGCTGATATTCGGGGCTGGCGAGCACCAGGTAGGCGACTGCCGCCGCACGCTGCTGCTCGTTCGGAATGGTTTTGACGTAGTCCACAATGGACTGGCGCGAAGCGGCCGGGATGTTGCCATCCACAAAGATGCTGAGCGCTTTGTCGACAAGCGCCTCGGGGGAGCCGGTGCCTTCCAGCGCGGGGATCCGTTGCGCCCGGCCCCGCTGGCCCATGAGAAACTGGTCGAGAAAATTGACGCGAGCAAAGAATGTGCTCGAGGAGAGCCACGTGCTTCCACCTGGCCAGCCCGCGACATTCGGCGGCTCGAATAGCGTCTGGTCCATTCCCTTGATCGTCTTGTCCTGGAACATGTTCTGGCGCAGTTCGTCTGCGATTTCGAGTCCCCGGATGGCGTTCACGACGAAGCTGATCGGGCTGCGGACGATCGCCCGATAGGCTCGCTCCGAGTAGAACTCGTCGCTCACCAGGATCTCGCGCACGACTTCCGTGATGTTGTGTCCAGACGTGTCCCAGACCTTGACCAGCCGCTCGGATGTCTCCTTGGAGGGCGAGGCGTGCGCGAACTCGCTGAACAGTCGGGTGGTGACGAAGCGTCCCGTGGCCGGCTGTTCGAGGATGATCGAGATGATCTCCTCGCCGCCGAAGGGCCCGGTCTTGCCGAGGAAGGTCTTCGTGCCGGAGTCGTGAAGCTTGGGCTGAATGAGGAAGGTGGGTTCGTAAGCGCGATAGAGGTCTTCCTGGAGTTTGCGCTTCTCCTCCGCCGTGAGACCGGGCGCATTCGGCTTTATGCCGGGACGAGCCTCGTTGGTGATGCGCCAACCGGTGAAGGCGCGGGCGCTTTCCCGGACGTCGTCTTCGCTGTAGTTGCCGACCCCCATGGAGAAGAGCTCCATGAGCTCCCTCGCGAAGTTCTCGTTGGGGTGCTCTTTGGTGCTCTCCACGGTATCCAGATATATGAGCATTGCCGGGTCTTTGGCGACCGCCTGAAGCAGGATGTCGAAGTTCCCGAGCGCGTTGCTCCGGAAGAGATCGTTTTGGGCCTTCATGAGCTTGAACTTCTGGCCGCCGATCTTGCTCGTCTGGCTGGTGAGCAGCCCGTGCCAGATCAGCGTCATGCGCTCTTCGAGTGGCCGAGTCGTTTGAATCATCCGCGAGTACCACCAGCGAATGCCATCACCGATCTTGATGAAGTCGTAGTTTGCGGCTGCCACTTTCGCATCAAGTGCGGAATTGTCCATCTGCTCGTAGTTCAGCAGGCGGTCTGCGGCGTCCTCGCGACTGAGGGAGGCGAACTCGGTGATCTGCTGCGCCGTGCCGCCAAAGGCAGCGCGGCGCAGCAGATGGGCGGCCCGGCGCTTCGGGTCGGAAACCACTTTGTCGAGCGCGGCAACGTTGGCGGCCGCAGCGGCGGCCGCTCCTGCGGTGCTCTCGGTAGAGGGAGGATTGGATTGGCTGCCAGACCTGGCGGAAACACCGACGATCACGGCCGCGGTCCCGGCCGCGGCAACTGTGGCCCCGCCCGCAAGCAGCGCACGACGTGTGG
>JBDSEP010000366.1:0-3571 GCA_039919985.1 Tepidiformaceae bacterium
CTCGTGCAGCTGAAAGAGACGAACGGTGCCTGTGGCATGGTCGATGACGACGAGATCGTCGCCGGCATGAAGCTCCTCGCCGAAACCGAGGGCATCTTCGGCGAGACGGCCGGCGGGGTAACCGTCGCCTCGCTCAAACAACTCGCCGCTCAGGGTAGAATTGGCGCGGACGAACTGACGGTCGCGTTCATCACCGGTGCCGGGTTCAAAACGCTGGAGGCCGTCTCCGGCGCGCTCAACCCGCCCCTGGAGATCGATGCCAGCGTCGAAAGTTTCGAAAGCGCGTACCGGGAACTCGTCCCGGCGCAGGGAGTAGCGTAATGACCGTTCGCCGCGTCAAGTTCACCTTCCCCGAAGAGCAGATTCGGGAGCCCCTCATCTACAACCTTGGCCACGAATTCCAGGTGGTCACGAATGTTCGTATGGCCGATGTCGACGAGAAGACCGGCTGGGTCATGCTCGAACTCGAAGGCGAAGCTGCCGAGATCGAGCGCAGCCTCGCCTGGGCGCAATCCAGGGGCGTCCGCGTCGACCCCGTATCCGGAGACGTCGTCGAAGGTTGACCGGGCCGCTAACCCTTACCACCACGCCCTAACCACCGAGCAACTGGAGTCGAATAATGGCCATAAACGTCCGCATCCCGCAACCCCTGCGCAGCCTCACCGGCAACCTCTCCTCGGTGACCGGAGAGGGTGCCACCCTGGAAGCCTGCCTCGTTCAACTGGAAGCCACCTACCCCGGCATCAAAGATCGCGTGATGGATGAAAGTGGCCAGCTTCGGCGCTTCGTCAACATCTACGTCAACGGCGATGATGTGCGATTCATCGACGGCCTCGCCACCCCACTCAAGGACGGCGACGAGGTGAGCATCGTCCCGGCAGTCGCCGGAGGTTAGTCGCGGTTAGCGGCCGCTCGCCTGCCTACGTCACGCCCCGCAGCCGCGGGTCGGAGGCGGCGTCCGCCGTTTGCAGTGCGAACCGCACGAGATTCTCGGTGCGCTCGCCGTAGCCCTCGAACCCCTCGCCCACCGTCTCCCCCGCGAGGAAGCGGGCGTGGATCCCCTCGGTGATCACCGCCAGCTTGTAGAACGCCAGCACCTGGTAGAACTCGATATTGCTGACGTCGCGACCGCTAAGCTTGCCGTAATACTCCACAAGTTCGGCGCGAGTGAAGAAGCCCGGCGCCGTCGTAACCGAAGAGGTCGGCCGCGCGAGGTTGTAGGCCGGGTCGTCGGTCGGCTCGCCCCAGTAGCCCAGCGTGTACCCCAGGTCCGAAAGCGGATCGCCCAGCGTGCACATCTCCCAATCGAGCACCGCCACCACTTTTCCTGGGTCGTCCTCGGCCAGCATCATGTTCCCCAGCCGGTAGTCTCCGTGCACAATCCCCGGCGCGCCGGATTCCGGTATGGCGTTCTTCAGGCGCCGGATAACCTCCTGGATCTCCGGTATCGGGCGCGTCTCTGAGCGCGCCCACTGTTCGCTCCAGCGCCGCACCTGGCGCTCCAGGTACCCCTCGGGCCGACCAAAATCGCCCAGCCCCACGGCGTTGTAATCCACCGCGTGCAGCTTCACCAGCGTCTCCACCAGCCCCCGGCACATCGCCGCTCGCTCCTCCAGGGTCGTCGCGTAGCCCTCCGGAATCGACTCCGCGATGATCACCCCTTCGCGGTACTCCATCACGTAGAACGGCGCCCCGTTCACGCTCAGGTCCTCGCACAGCGCAATCGTCCGCGGAGCAGGCACGTCGGTCTCGGCCAGCGCCGAAAGCACGCGGTACTCGCGCGCCATGTCATGCGCCGTTGGCAGTACGTGGCCCAGTGGCGGTCGCCGCAACACCCACGCCTGGTCCTCCGTGGACGCCGAGGGCGACCACCGCGACGACGAGCAGGGCGGCAGGGATGTACCAGTATTCGAGCAACCCGTGGCTGTTGTAGATTTTTGGGAGTGGTTTGCGAGCGGCGTGCGGGTCGCCTTCGGGCGGAACGTAGCGACGGGGAGCGTGGGGCGGGATAAAGCCTTCGGCGGGATGCTGGCGCTGAACGCGAGCCGGTACCGGGGCTCCGCCGATGACCGGCCACTGCTCGGTGGCGAGGAGGGGGGGCTCGACACGGGCGGGTGTTGGGAGGGGTCTCGGTGCTGAGCCGGGTGTGTTGGGGTCCTGGGTGCGCGCGCCTTCGCCAGGGTGGGGTGCAGGGACGCTGATGGAACGACCGGTAGTGTAGGCCTGAGCGATGGGGGTGACTTTGTGCTCGCCCTGGGTGACGCAGCCGCTGTTGGTGACCCAGCAGCCGGGATGGTGCATGACGCCGCAGCCTTCGCAGCGCAAGACGGCCTCCCCTTCCTGGAAGGCTCGGTCACAGAGCGGGCAGAAACGTTGCAGGTGGACTGAGGACCAACCTTCTCGACGCCAGATTCAGTATCGGCGGGTGTCTCGCGAGCATCAACCCCGCGAAGTTCGTTAGCGGGTTTCGCCGCGAAGGAGCATGGCTTCGATCTCAGGACGTGCCGGGAGGGAGGCGGCGGCACCGCGACGTGTGACACTGCAGGCCGCTGCTGCGGAGGCGAATCGCGCTGCGTCAGGAAGCGTGCGCCCTTCGATGAGGGCGACTGCGAGGCTGCCGCAGTAGGCGTCGCCAGCGCCGACGCTATCCAGTGCGTTCGCCGAGAATGGCGCGATGAACTCGGCGACTCCGTCGGTAACGACGATACTGCCCTGATCACCGAGCGTGACGAATACCGCGGCGGGACCACGAGCCATCAGCTGGCGAGCCTCGGCGAGGTGGTCCCCGGCGCATTCTGGAGCGAGCGCCGCGGCCTCTACCTCGTTCACCACGAGGTAGGTGGCGAGAGCCAGGGTCTCCGGGGAATGAGGGACCAACGGCGCAGGGTTGAGCATCACTCTCACCCCGGCGGCACGGGCCACTTCGATCGCCCGCAGCGTGGCCTCCATCGCGACCTCGAACTGAAGGAGGAGCATTCGCGCGGAGCGGATGGCTTCGGCTGCAGCGTCGATGTCGCTGGCTCGCAGACTGAGGTTCGCGCGCGGGATGGCGAGAATGCTGTTCTGCCCGTCGTGAAAAACGATCGGCACGGCGACTCCCGTGCCGACGGAGGAGTCACGCGAGATGTGGCGACAATCCAGACCGTCTCGTTCGAGAGCCTGCACGACCTGGTCGCCGAACGGATCCTGGCCGACGCGGCCAATGATCGAAACAGGGGAGGCACCGGCGCGCCTGGCAGCGAGCGCCTGGTTGCCGCCCTTTCCACCAACGAACTGGTGCAGATCGTGGGCGACCAGGGATTCGCCAACGTGGGGAAGACGCGGCGCCCGCACCACGAGGTCCATCATGAGGCTGCCTACGACGGCGATTGCTTTGCTCACCAGGGCAGTCTACGGCAGGCGAATGGGGGAGCCCGGGGCTACTTGCCCGTTGGGGCCGCGGTACCGCCTACTACGCGGATGGGAATCCGCATTCTCGGAATCAATGGCAGCATTCGCCAGCGCAGCAGCGCGGACCGGGCTCTTCGCTTCACGCTCCAGGTGTTGGAGGCCGGGGGGGCGCAGTGTGAAT
>JBDSEP010000382.1:0-12143 GCA_039919985.1 Tepidiformaceae bacterium
GAGTGGATATCCAACTCGTGTAGTTGCGCGTCCTTCGCCACGTTCGTCCGACGCCCCGTAGAGAGGTTGTCGATGATGCGAACTTCGTGCCCCTCGGCAAGGTACGCTTCCACGACGTGGGAGCCAACAAATCCGGCTCCGCCGGTCACAAGGATCCTCATCTGGGACCTCTCCTGCGCTATGTGCGCGATTCAGAGGATCGCCGCCATGGGTCGTCCGGACAAGGGAGCGGCTCGTTCGTCCGGGTGAGGGGAGTTCGTGCAAGCGCAGCTTCGCAGGTCGAGTGGTACAGTCTGGGGGCTGTATACAATCCGCCAGGAGTGTTCCATGTCTGAAGTCGCCCGGGGTCTTGAAGGTATCAACGTCACCGCCACCAAGCTCTGCCGAATCGACGGCCAGAAAGGTGAGCTCGTGTACGCCGGATACGACATCTACGACCTTGCCGAAAAGTCGACGTTCGAAGAGGTCGCCTTCCTTCTCTGGACACAGCGGCTTCCCAGCAAGGCCGAGAGCGCCGAGCTCAATAAGACGTTGCTCTCGGAACGGAGCCTGGACCCCATCGTCGAGCGCCTTCTGCGCGAACTCTTCGCGGTGGTACGGCCGATGCGTACCCTGGAAATCGCCGTGGAAGTGCTGGGGGCGATCGACAAGGATTCGAGCGACCTGACTATCCCCACGCTTCGCCACACGGCAGCGCGCCTAACGGCAAAGATGGCGACGGTTATCGCCGCCTACCATCGGCTGCGCACCGGCCTCGAGATAGTGCCTCCCCGTGACGACCTTGGGCACTCGGCGAACTTCCTCTACATGCTCACGGGCAAGGAGCCAAACCCGCTCGAGGCGCGAACCTTCGACGTCGCGATGATTTTGCACGCCGAGCACGAGATGAACGCCTCCACCTTCTCCGCCATCGTCACGGCTTCCACGCTGAGCGACATGTACTCCGCCATCGCCAGCGCGATCGGCACGCTCAAAGGCCCGCTTCACGGTGGTGCGAACGAGGCCGTTTACAAGCTGGTCGAGTCGATCGGCAGCGAGCAGAACATCGCGGGACACGTCGAGGCGTTGCTCGGCCGAGGGGAGCGAGTCATGGGCATTGGTCACCGCGTCTACAAGACCACCGATCCGCGCGCGATCATCCTTGAACGGCTCGGGCACGAAGTCGCCGACCAGTCGCCCGAGCGCAAGTACTTCGACCTCTCGCTCAAGCTGCGCGACTACCTGGGACGCAAACTCGAAGGGAAGCCGCTCTACCCGAACGTCGACTTCTTCAGCGCCTCGGTCTACAAGATGCTGGGCATCCCGAGCGATCTCTACACGCCAATCTTCGCGCTCTCGCGCATCAGTGGTTGGACCGCGCACCTGCTGGAACAGTACGCAGACAACCGCCTCGTCCGCCCGAACGCGCTCTATGAAGGCGCCGCTAACCGTGAGTATGTGGCGATCGAACAGCGGTAAAGCCACCTCGCTTGCCGTCGGAAAGTGGTCGCCGCAGGGCGCTCTGTGGGGACCTTCACTGTTCCCTTCCCGCTGGGGCGGCACAGTGATCCCATGAAGACTCTCGTTCTTGCCATTCCCGTCTCACTCGCACTGTTCTTCTCAGCTTGCGGTGGCGATGCCAAGCCCACGCCAGCAGCGACGAGCGCATCGACGTCCACGAGCTCGACTGCCCCGACCGCCACCGCGCCGGCCACCACGGCAGCGACCAGCACGCGGCCCCCGTCCACTCCTGTCGCCGACGGCACCGTGGATCCTCTCGGGTTCGGGGGGACGGAGACGGTGACCGTCAAGGCCCAGCCCGGTGAATTCAGCGGACAGGCCCTGCTGAAAGACGTGCGCATGGGCGTTCACCCCGAGGAAGGCGGCTGGGACCGCCTCGTTTTTGAGTTCGTCGGCGGCTCGCTCCCGCCGGCGACGGTGGGCTACGTGCCCGGCATTTCACAATGTGGTTCCGGTGCGGCGGTCTCATTGAAAGGAACAGCAGTGCTTAGCGTGCGCTTCTCCCAGGCCGCCGCGCACGATCAGGCGGGTCAGCTGACGTTCGCGCCCAAGCAGGTCACGGGTCCCGGCGGGACGATTCTCGAGGCCAAAGCTTCCTGCGATTTCGAAGGTGTTGTCGGTTGGGGAGCGGGCGTCGCCGGTCAACAGCGCTTCAAAGTGACTACGCTGCAGAACCCCACCAGGCTCGTAATCGACGTCAAGCAGTAGCGGGGCCGCTTACCGAAGCGTGCGACGCCCTGTCGTAGGATGCGCCGATGGCCGACCTCAACGAGCAGAGCGCCTGGCGCATCGAGCTATCGCGCGAAATCTCGAAGCGCTACGAACGGCAGGCCGGCGTCCGCATGACGGCCGTCGGCGGCTCCGCTTCGCGCGGCCAGGCCGACGAGTACTCGGACATCGACTTCGCCGTTTACTGACGAAGTCGATGCTCACTGGCTCGAGAAGCCTGTGTTTGCCGTGTGAGGCAGCTCAGCTCCCGGGCGTGCTTTCCGGTACGATGCCAGCATTCCCACCAGTCCCGTCCAGGAGCTTTCATGACGCTTTCACAGACTCGCCCCGAGACTCAGCCTGCCCAGGCCACCGAGCTTGACGCGGTCGTTGTGGGCGCGGGGTTCGCAGGCCTGTACATGCTCTACCGCCTGCGCGGGCTGGGGTTGAAGGCGCGTGTGATTGAGGCGGGCGACGGCGTTGGCGGGACGTGGTACTGGAACCGCTACCCCGGCGCTCGCTGTGACATCGAAAGCCTCGAATATCAGTACGGCTTCGAGAACGACCTGCCGCGGGACTGGCAGTGGACCGAACGCTACGCGACGCAGCCCGAGATCCTGACCTACCTCAACCACGTGGCGGACCGATTCGACCTCCGCGATGACATCCAGCTCGAGACGCGCGTCACCGCCGCCACCTTCGACGAGACCACGAATCGCTGGAAAGTGACGACCGATGGCGGCGAACGGATCTCTGCTCGCTACTGCATTATGGCCACCGGGTGCCTCTCCGCTCCCAGAGTGCCCGACTTCGTGGGGTTAGAGGATTTCCAGGGGGACTGGTATCACACCGGCCATTGGCCGCACGCAGTCGTGGATTTCACCGGCAAGCGCGTCGGCGTAATTGGTACCGGCTCTTCGGCGATTCAATCGATCCCGATCATCGCCGCGCAGGCGGCGCAGCTCACCGTCTTCCAGCGCACCGCGAACTTCAGCGTGCCGGCACATAACGGGCCGATCGACGCGGACTACCGGGCGCGAATGAAGGAGAACTACTCCGACGTGCGGCGCCTGGCGCGAGAATCCGCTGCCGGGATACTCGCCCGCAAGCCGGGAGAGAAGTCCGCGCTGGAGGTGGAAGCCGAGGAGCGGCGCCAGGAGTACGAGTCTCGCTGGCAGCAAGGTGGGTTCGCGCTCGGCGGCGCGTTCATCGATATCGGCCTGAATCTCGAGGCGAATGAAACCGCCGCAGAGTTCGTGCGTTCGAAGATTCGTGAAGTGGTGAAGGATCCTGCGACGGCGGAGCTGCTCTGCCCGCGGGACTACCCCTTCGCCACGAAGCGGCTCTGCGTCGATACCGGCTACTTCGAGACGTTCAACCGCGAAAACGTCTCGCTGGTGGACGTCAAGGCGGATCCAATTGTGCGAGTTACCGAGAAGGGGCTTCGTACGGCGGCGACGGAATACGAGTTCGACTGCCTGGTCTTCGCCACTGGGTTCGATGCCATGACAGGGGCGCTCACAAACATTGATATCCGCGGGCGCGCTGGCCAGGCGTTACGTGACAAGTGGGCGGACGGCCCGCGGACCTACCTGGGCATCCAGATCGCCGGGTTTCCCAATCTCTTCACCATCACAGGCCCGGGCAGTCCATCGGTATTGAGCAACATGGTTGTCAGCATCGAACAGCACGTGGACTGGATAACCGACTGCCTGGTTTATCTCCGTGAGCACGAGCTTCAGACTATGGAAGCAACCGTGGCCGCTGAGGATGCCTGGGTCGACCACGTAAACGCGGTGGCCGACACGACGCTCTTTCCCCGCGCGAACTCCTGGTACCTCGGCGCGAACATCCCGGGCAAGCCGCGTGTTTTCATGCCGTACGTGGGCGGCGTCGGCAACTATGCGGTGAAGTGCGCGGAGGTAGCGGCCAGCGGCTACGAGGGTTTCGCGCTCGGCGGGGACGGTGCCGTCTAAACCGCACACACGCCTACGCCACAGGTGATCAGGTCCCCTCGATTCTGCGTAAGAAGAGTCAGAACACAGAACAGGGGACCCATGAAAGGCTATTCAGCAACCCAGAACCTCGCGCTCCTCGTGGGCGTCGTCTTCCTCGCTGTAGGAATCCTGGGGTTTGTCCCAGGAATCACGACCAACTACGGCGACCTCTCGTTCGCGGGCCATGACTCCGCCGCGAAGTTGCTCGGCATCTTCGAGGTCAGCATCCTCCACAACATTGTCCATCTCGCCTTTGGCGTCGCCGGGATCGCCCTTGCCCGCTCGATGTCGGGCGCGAAGATGTACCTCGTTGGTGGCGGCGTGATCTACCTCGTGCTCTTCGTCTACGGCCTCGTCGTGGACCAGGATTCGAGCGCCAACTTCGTCCCCGTGAACAACGCCGACAACCTCCTCCACCTCGGGCTCGGTGTCGGGATGATCGCTCTTGGCCTAATCGGTACCGCGCTGAACAGCACGCCCCTCAACCGATCGGGCTCCATGACCCGCGCCTAAATCTCGCGCCCGTCACCCTGGACCGCCCGGCCAACTCAGCCGGGCGTTTCCTTTGCTGGAACTACGGGTCCCATTGGGGGACGGGTGCTGGCCGTCAGCCTTCGTCGACAACTTTCGTCTCGCACGGCGGGAGAATAGAAAGGTGAGCCATCGCACCGCCCGGGGTCGCCCCGTGCCAGTGCACTTCGCCCGCGGGGACGTGGACGATGTCTCCCGCAGCCACCCGATGCTCCTGCGCTTCGTCCGCCACAATGCCCTCGCCGTCGGTAATGTAGAGGATCTGGTCCGCGGAATGCGTGTGCCGCTTGTTCTTTGCACCATCGCTAAAACGCACCATCGTGACGGTCACCGCGGGGCTGGTCTCCTTGTCGACGAGCGGCCGGCTGTGGACTTCGCCAACGAAAATCGGTGCAGTGGCCGGCGCCTCCGGTGTATCCCCAATCCTCAGAACCTTCATGTCATCTCCTTGCGCGAACGCGCTGTTGCCTCGCTTAGCCGCGTGGGCGGCCCATCCCGAACATTACCTGGGCGACCCGGCGAATCTGAATCTCTTCCGAGCCCTCCGTGATGCGGTAGCGTCGGTGGTGGCGGTAGATGTGCTCGAACGGCATGTGGCGGGTGTAACCGATACCGCCGTGCGTCTGGATGGCCTGGTCGGCGGCATTACAGACCAGCCGGTTGGCGCGGTAGTTGCACATCGCCACCTTGTCGCTGATCTCCATGTGGTCCTTGGAGTCGAGCTCCCAGGCCGTCTTGCGGACGAGCTGGCGCACCATCTCGGTCTCGGTTTGTAGCTCCACGAGCGGCCATTGGATGGCCTGTCGTGTGGAGAGTGGCTGGCCGAACGTGATGCGCGAGTTGGCATACTTCACCGACTCGTTGATGCAGTACTGTGCTGCGCCAACTCCCGAGGCGGCCTGGCGAATGCGATTCTCGTGGGTGAAGGTGTTGGCCAGCGCCAGCCCGTCCCCTTCCTGGCCAAGCATCGCATCCGCCGGCACGCGGACGTCCGTTAAGGTGACCTCCGCGTGGTCGGTAGGCATGTTCAACGTCCACCACATGAAGTCCACCGAGAAACCTTCATTCTTCACCGGCACGATGAAGCAGCTGATGCCCTTCGGTTTGCCTTCATCGCCCGAAGTGCGAGCGAAGATCAGGTCGTGGGTGGCGCTGTGCATCCCGCTGTTGAAGCGCTTGGTGCCGTTGATCACGTAGTCGTCGCCATCGCGGATGGCCCGGGTCTCCAGCCAGCTCGCATCGGAGCCGTGGTCTGGTTCAGTGAGTCCGAAAGCCACGCGCGTCTCGCCCGTGAACATGCCATCGAGGAACTGCTTCTTCTGGGCCTCGCTGCCATACCGTTCCCACATCTTGATAGTGGGGAAGTTGCCGACCACGGAAGACTCGTTCTGGAGGTCGTTATGCAGCCCGAGACCCTTGGCGGCGAGATACTCGCGAATAACCGCCATGCCGAGGTTCGTGCCGTCACGCCCGCCGTAGCGTTTGGGCAGCGCATAGCGCAGCAGGCCCACTTTGTCTGCCCGGCGGCGCATCTCGGCGAGGAGCTCCTCCCAATCCTTGCGCGGGACGCCACCGTTTTCGAAATCCGTGCGGGCGTACTCGCGGCGGTGGTCGAAGAAGCGCATGTTGTCGTCCTGCTGCTCGAGCGGCTTGATCTGCGCCTCGATGAACTCATCGATCTCGTGAAGTACGTCCTGGATCTCCTCGGGAATGTCGAAATTCATATGCCTCGTTCCTTCCTTGCCCGCGGCTGCGCGGACCGTTGTTAGCCTGCTTCGTTAGGATTGGCTATCCGCACTTTGTTCATGACCGTCTCGAAGAGGTGGCGGAGAAGCGGTTCTTCGGCCGGGCCATCGAAGTCGCCGGCGCGGATGCGCGCGACAAGTTTGCTGTTTCGTGCCGAGATTTCGGCGGCGAGCGCAGCCTGCCCCTCGGGCGCCGCTTCGGCACCGAGCAGCGCGTCGAGGCCACGCCACTCCTCGCGGAGGAATCCTTCCTCCATCTCTAGTTCGCGGATCAGCACGCTGATCGAGTTCGCGGCCACCTGAAACTGGAAGCGCTCCCACCGGTCGCGGGCGTTCGCCGCCCGGTCGCGCATGAAGTCCCCAAGGGCGTCGAGGAGTTCGGGGGCGGTCGGTCTATCCTGCATGCGCCACTCTCTCGGCCACGCCTGTAAGTCGCAGGATCTCGAGTTCGGTCTCTGCGGTGCGCCGTCCGATGGCCGCCAGTTCGTGGCTATTGGTCTGGCCGTCCAGGTGGGCGCGCGCCTGCATCATCGTGATCTGACACCAGCGAATATTCTGCAGGACCTCCCAGGCGGCGACGCGCTGTCGGCTGATGCTCCGCCCGGAAGCCTGTTCGTAGGCCCGGATCCACCCCTCGCGCGAAGCGATCCCCCCGGCCTCCATCCCATGCTTGCCGAACCTCCAGACGCGGGTGCAGAACCAGGAGATATCCTCCTCTGGCTCGCCCACGTGGGTCCCCTCCCAGTCGAGCACGGAGGTCAGTCCCTGCTCGTCGTAGAGCATGTTGCCGATGCGGAAGTCCCCGTGCACAACGCACGGCTCCCGCCCCGTCGAGGGGAGCCCTTCGAGTTCTCGGTCGAGCCACCTGAACGCCCACTCAATCGCGGGATGCGGGTTGAGCAGGTAGAGCTCGTAGGCCTCCGCCACCACTTGCCGTTCGAATTGCAGGCAGTCTTGCCCCGGCGCCGGCGCGCGCATCGCTGGTGCCGCCGAGACATCGCGCGGGGCGATCGTGTGGATCGCCGCCAGCGCCTCCGCGAGCTGCGGTACTAGCCGTCTGCGTGCTTCACCGAAGGATTCCCCCGCTACGATCTGGCGGGGATTCGCATCTCCAGTCTCTCTCGCCATTACCAGGAAGTCCTCGCCTCCCGCGCACTCTCCGACGCCGATCGGTTGCGGGCAGCGAATTCCCCTCTCGTGGGCCACGCGCAGAACTTCAAATTCGCGTCGGGTCTTTTCGTGGTCCGCGCGCCCCGCCGGGCTAACGCGCACAACAAGCTCCGAAGGCTTCCCTCCACCAGTCTGATCGACCGCCCACGAGTCGTGCATCGCGCCTCCAGCAAGCTTCCAGGGGGCGCCAAACTGCGCGCCCGCGCCAAGCACCCGCTGAAGGCCTTCGATAGCCGCGTCGGCAGTGTCGTTCGATCGAGAGTCAGCCATCCCGTCGTCCCTTCCAGATCAGCGTGCTCCGCCGTCGCGCAGTCTACAGTGGCAGCCGTACCCCATCGCGCTAGCGGGCGGTCGCTGGGACTGTCGGGTTGCGCTGCTGGACGATCCCCTCCATCCGCTCCCGGACGGAATCGAGAACGGCGGGCTGGGCGGGGAAGATGTAGAAGGTGTCGTCGCGAATCGCTTCGAATACTTGGCGGGCAACCTCTTCGGGCTCGTAGCCGGCCTTCAGGGCCGCCTCGAAATTCGAGGAGAACTCCTGGATCTCTGGTCGCAACGCCGCCTTATCGGTAGGTGGCCCGAACTCCGCCGGGCGATTCCGTTCGGAATCGAGGATAGCCGTGTTAATCAGGCCTGGGCAGAGCACGGACGCCGAAAGCCTGGCGCCCATCCCTTTGAACTCCTTGTAGATCCCTTCGGTCAGACAGACGACGCTGTGCTTCGAAATGTTGTAAGGATTAGCGCCCGTGAGGAGGCCAGCCATCGAAGCAGTGTTCACGATGTGCCCCTCGTCGCCATTCTCGATCATCCTTGGGACGAAGGCGCGAATCCCGTAGAGCACACCCATAAAGTTCACGCCGAAGGTCCACTCCCAGTCAGCGATCGAAGATTCCCAGGGACGGGAGCGTAGGGTGGCGGCACTGGCAGCCACGCCCGCGTTGTTGCAGACGATGTGGACATTGCCGAAGCGAGAGAAGGCGGCGTCGGCCAGACGATTGATGTCGGCTTCGGCCATGACGTCGGTTCGCAATGCGAGGACGTCCCCGCCTTTCGCCTTGATCGCCTCCTCGGCCATCGCCAGTGGCTCGGATTCGATATCGGCGAGGACGACGGTCATCCCTTCTTCGGCGAACTTATGCGAGAACGCCAGTCCTATCCCGCTCGCAGCGCCCGTGACCACTGCTACCTTGCCCTTGAAGTCCTTCATCCCGGCCTCCTGAATGCGTATGAAACGCACTCTACAGGAGCGCCGGTCGCGGCACCGTTGACGCTAGACGATGGATGCGCCGCCCGCTGCCCGCGGACCGTAGACCGCCGGGAACGCGAGCTTTCCGCCCTGGGACGCCGGGACAAGCACTTGCACAGGCGAGTACGGGGCCGCCGATGGCATGTCCGTCGCTTTCGCGGCAAGGTCCACAAGGAGCAGTGCGCCGCTCGTTTCGGAGGCGGCGATGATCTTGGGGAAGCCCGGCACCCACGAGGGATGCACCCAGGCGGGGTCCGCCGGGTTTCCAAGGAATGCGCCGCCCACCTGCCGCTGGGAGGTGAGTTTATCCGCAAGCACCACAATTGCCAGGCTCGGACCTACACGGACGGTGGCTGCCAGCGCTTCGCTCTCGGCGGACCAATCGAGCGAAGAGTAGCCTGGCGCGCCTTCGCGCAGGAGGCTGACCTGTTTCTGCTCGTCTCCCGTGGTCGGCGAGAGGAGGACGATCGTGCCGGCCTCCCGCGAGACGGCGATCGCGGAGCCGTCCGGCGCCCACGCGGGGTCATCGTGGCGGGAGTCGCGTGAGAGGGCTGTAGCCGCCGAGCCACTCGCCGAGATCGTGAACACAGGGCCCTGACCCTGAGCGGCACCGCCCGCGCTGAAGGCGATGAGCGTGCCATCCGGAGACCACGTGGGTCGGCGGCTGCGGCCATCCTGCGTAAGCTGCTTCATGTCGCCGGATTCGGTGTTGTAGACCCAGATGTCCTGGGCTTCGGCCGAGACGCCGAAGCTGAGCGCCAGCAGCCGACCGTCCGGGGACCAGGCGATTCCGCTGAAGACGCCCTTTGCGCGAGGCACGTCGTTGGCGCCCGCAACGGTTTCGATTACCAGCGTCCCCATGCCGGATGGCGCTACCCGCGCGTAGGCGAGCTTCACTCCGAGGTCTGCGACGGTGTAAGAGGGCGGCCCTTCGTTCGCCGCCGTCGGTGTAGGCGTGGGGCGCGCCAAGGAGTCACGAGTCGAAGCGGCCGGGCTCTCCGGGCGGCAAGCGCTGACCAGCCAGACCATGACCAGCGTCAGCGCGCTGGCCGCAAAGGCCACCAAGATCGTGCGGCGTTCCATTCCTGCGAGTCTACGTGGTTAGCAGGATAGGACTTGGGAAAGTGCCGCTGGGAGGCCCTCGGGCCAGCATACGTACATAGGACACTCGATCATTTACTCTATTCGCCTATGACCAGCGATAGCGGCTCCGAAGTGTTCCTCGACCGCGACGCCCGGCTGGCTCTGCTCGATACCGTTTGTTGCGGTGTCTGGGTCTACGATGGCGAGGACGTGCGCTACGTCAATCGGGCCCTATCGGATATCACGGGCTTCAGTCGCGAGGAACTGCTGGAGCCTGGATTCTTTGCGAAGCTGATACACCCGGACGACCGCGACAGCTTGCTCGCCCGCGGGCAGGCTCGGGTGCGGGGCGAAACCGTGCCCGACCAGTATGAGATTCGGATCATAGGTCGCTCGGGAGAGCTGCGTGACCTGCGAATCGATGCGCGGCGCGTGGTTTTTGACGTCGGCCCCGCCTCCGTAGTCTCGGCCACAGATGTGACGCCCCTGAAGGATGCGCAGCGGGCCATCCGCGAAGGGACCGTGCAGGTCCGCTCGCTGCTCCACGCGCTCCCTGCGCACGTCATCGGTACTGATGCGACAGGCAAGCCCACTTTTGTGAACAACCACTGGCTCGAGTTCACTGGGCAAAGCCGGGGAGAAGCGATGCGCACCGGCACCTCCAGCCTGATGCACGACGATGACCGGAAACGCGCTGGCCGCGCCTGGAGCGCCGCCAAAAAGGCTGGCGAAGGCTACGACATCGACTACCGCGTCCGTGATCGCCACGGCGACTTCCGTTGGCAGAACTTTCGCATCCGCCCGGTGAAGGACCGCGATGAGCAGGTGCTCGGCTGGGTCTCGGTAAGCGTTGATATCCAGGACGCCAAAGCCCTTCAGGAGCAGCTCGAACTGGCCAACGACCAGCTTGCTGACGCCGTTCATGCGAAGGACGAAGTCCTCGGCCTGATTTCGCACGAACTGCGCACCCCGTTGACCACGCTGCTGGGCAACGCCCGGTTTCTCCGGACACGTGCCGACGAACTAACTTCCGAGGACCGCGTACGGGTGGCGACCGACCTCGAGAACGATGCCCGGCGCCTCTACGCGATCATCGAGAATATGCTCGTACTTTCGCGCGCCTCGGTCGGAGAACCGGCGGAGTTGGAGCCTGCACGGCTGGTTCGGCTGGCAGAGAGCACGCTTCGTGATTTCCAGATCCGAGTTCCGGGCCGCGAAGTCTCACTGATCTCAACGGGCCCGCCATGCTTTGCACTGGCCAACCCAACGTACTACCAGCAGATCCTCGGCAACTTGCTTTCGAACGCCGACAAGTACAGCCCCGGCGGGCTGCCGATCGATGTGACAGTGTCGTGCGGAGAAAGCGTCGCGGCGACCACCGTGTCGGACCGCGGCGCCGGCATCCCAGTCGACGAAATCGAAAAGATCTTCGACCCATTCTTCCGCTCCCCGAAGCAATCGAAGCGCGTCTCGGGGGCGGGACTGGGGCTTACCGTGTGTCAGCGACTCGTGGAACTGATGGATGGAACCATCTCTGTGGCCCCCCGCGACGGTGGGGGCTGTGAGTTCACCTTCACCCTCCCTGCCGCTGAATTCGACGAGGAGTAGTGGCGCCGGGAGCCTAGATGTAGCCGCCGTAGCGCATGGCGTTGAAGGTTGGCTGGGCTTTCGGAGGGTAAGTCTCTTCGGCTATCACCTTCGCACCGCAGTTCAAGCACGAGCGCAGGCCTTCGCTTGCGATTTCCATGCCGCTGTCGCATCGCGGGCAGGTGGGGATGGACCAGAGGTCGTCCAAGGCCGAGCTGGTCATCGGCTCTGCCAGCGCAAGGGGCGCGACCGAATGCGGCGCGCGAGCGATCGTGAGCATCGATTCGATGGTACCGCCGAGGTCGGCGGCCTCGCAGATGGAGTTGCAGTAGGTCATCCGCAGGTAACGGCTGGTCGAGCGCCGCCAGTCGTAGGGGGAAGCGCAGTGGTCGCAGTGGCGAATGTGGCTCAAGGCGCTCACGAGAGCACCATTACCGGGGCAACGATAAGAACCAGTACAAGACCACCACCGCTGAACATGTGTGCAGTCCTCCTGACGACAGCGTAGCGAGCGGCTCGTTGCGTTCGCCCCCTACCTTTGCAGGCGTTAGTTGCAATCGCGTGCCACCAGACATT
>JBDSEP010000008.1:0-4422 GCA_039919985.1 Tepidiformaceae bacterium
ACCGGAAGGCCACAGTAGCAGCGACCACCGAGACGATGCGCAACGGCGCCTGGTAGACGCCAAAGAGGCTCGTCGGCACGTCGTAATCGATGAGGAACGGTTGCACGAGGACCACCGGCACAAAGCCGGCTGTCAGCAGCGCCGAGCCGAAGAGCACCGCGTAGCGGATCTGAGGCGTCGTCCAGGCCAACGACATGCCGCTCCGCAGGTCTTGCCAGTAATGCTTCTCCGCATGTGCCACGCGCGGCTCGCGCATTGACAGCGCCACGAAGATCGCCGCGAGCGGCCCGAGGGCGCTGATCTGAATGGTCAGCGCCAGGCTCGTTTGGGCAGCCACCACTCCGCCGATGACGACGCCCGCCAACCCCGCGCTCATCGTGACGGCAAAGCCGCGTCCGGCGACCTTGCTGAACCGCGATTCCTCGCCCGCTTCCTTTAGCGTGTCGTATACCAGCGCCGTGTCCGCCCCGCTGCGCATCGCGATCGCGCAGGCCCAGACCACATAATCCACAAAGAGCAGCCAGTAGTTACTGGTGAAGGCGAATCCCAGGACCGTGCACGAGAAGAGGCCCGCGCCGATCGCCATCACCTTCTTCCGGCCGATATGGTCCGCCAGCGCCCCGAGCGGCGGATTGAGCACACCCATCAGCACGAAGAACGGCAGGTCCATCGCCAGGATCCAGCGCAACTCCAGCCCTTCGTCCACGATCAGGTACTTGATCCAAATGCCCGTCCAGAGCCCGAAGTCCATCAGGAAGACGAACGCGAAGTAGAGCCGGACGTTGCGTCGGACGGCGGTGGCGGCGGGAGTTTGCATGGCGAACGGTCAGCCTAGCGCATGCGCCCCACCGCGCGCATGCGAGATTCGACGGAGATGCCGAAGCCCCCCGCTCCCGGTCGGGAACGGAGGGCCGGAGCCTTACGACGGGCGGGTCAGGCGAAGTCGGAGATTATCCCAAAGAGCCCCGCGCCGATCGGTGCCTTCGCGAAGTCTGTGGTCGTTGAAACCAGCCCAAGCACGAAGACAAACACCACGAAGCCGATGAGCGTGGCCATTACCACCTGGCTCGATTCGGCGCTCGTCGCGGACTGTACCGCGTAGATCAGCATCACCATCAGCAACGCGAGCGGCACGATGGCGAAGATCGGCCAGAGAAGCGGAACGAACATTAGCAGCGAAAGCGCCATCGGGAACGAGGCATACCCTACCGTGCGGATGAGCGACTGCACGTCCGTCTGCACCTTATACATCTGCGCCATGATGACGTACACGACGAGCGCGATGACGATCAGCATCACGAACATGAAGACCGAGCCGAGGATGAATTGGTTCACCCAGAGACTCTCGCGGTCGCCACCAAGGTCCGGGATGACCTTCCACCACATGGCGCTTCCGAGGCCGGCGAGGAGCGAGCTGATGGCCGCGATCACGAGCGCAGGGATCAGCTCGTTCGTATCGTCCCGCACCTCGTCGAAGACGGTGGTGTCGAGTTTTGCGAGCCTCACAAGCCGATTCATCACTACGTTTGGATCCATGCTGCCTCCTGCGATTTGGCCCGGCGGCGCGAGGGTAAGCTCGCTGACGAATTCTTGACACTCGCCGGATCGAGCGAACTATAGCACAACAAGCAACAACTAAGAATACGCGTACGCACTTTTGCCATTAGGGGATCCGCGGAATCTCAGAGCGGCCGCTTCCCTGGCACGCCCGCCCGCCGCGGATAGCCTGCTGGTGTGGCCGCGGTTTTGCGAAAAACAGCGACCGAAAGGGTACTGCTGATCTCCGCCCGCATAGGCGTAGAGGATTCGTGGAGGCAGCCCAGCGTCGTAAGGCTCTCAGCAGCTGCAGCCAGTTCTCGTTCCAGGGCGCTCCCTTTGGGCAGCGCGAGCACTCCGCCGACCTGGGCGAGCGGAGAGGTGTACTCGACCAACTCCCGTAGTTCGGCCACGGCCCGCGCCGTGACCACTGGCTGGCTCTCACGCAGCGCGCCACGCCCCGCTTCTTCCGCGCGGATCGCGTGTACGGTCACGTTCGCCAGCCCGAGCTCGCGGCTCAGTTCCGCGAGGAGCGCCGCCCGTTTCTGCAGCGGCTCCACGAGGTGGACGTGCATTGCGGGCCGCGCAATTGCCATCACCACACCCGGGAATCCGCCCCCGCTTCCGATATCCGCCAGGGCCTCCGACCCGCGTGCCACCGCCTCGATAACCCGCAGCAGCTCAAGCGACTCCGCATACTGGCGCCGCACCGCCTCGGCTGGCGCAACCGAGGTCACCCGCACGCGCGTCGAGGCCCCCTCAAGCAGCGCCGCGTGCCGTTCGAGGAGCGGCAGCCAACGTCCTGGCTGCTCGAAGTCCGGGAACAGCTCGGGCAGATCCAGCCACTCGAGATTCACGTCCCGCTCTGGCGCACATAGCTGCGATCGATGGTAATCTGACGGTTATGACGAACGAACCCACCACCCTTTCTGCCCAGAGCGTTTCGCTCGGGCAGGCGTTCACGGACTACATTGAAGCGCTGAAGCCCGTCGATCGCGAGAAGCACGAGAACTACGTTCGGAAGTATATCGAGCACGTTGGCGCTGAGGTGCCGCTCTCCTTCCTCTCCGGCGCACGCGTCGAATCCTACGCCGAATTCCAGATTCGTTCCTCGGATCCGAAGGCCCAGGAGCGAGTGGAATCCCTGAAGAACTGGTTCCAGTTCCTTAAGAAACGTGGCTATGTCCAGGTCAACTACGGCATCCACATCCGCGTCCGCCGCGCCGTCGGCCGCTCCTCCGGTGGTGCCCAGGTTCGCATCGAACAGACGCCCATCGAAATGACTGCCGAGGGGCTCGAGCATCTGCAGCAAGAGATGCAGGAGATCAGCTCGCAACGCGCCGGGCTCGTCGAAGCCATCGCGGTCGCCCGCGAGGACAAGGACTTTCGCGAAAACGCCCCTCTGGACGCCGCCCGCGAAGCGCTCGCCTTCGCCGACCAACGCCAGAAGCAGATCGAAACCGCTCTCAAGCGCGCCGTTGTGGTGCAGCATGAGGCTGGCGACATCTCCACCATCGGCTCCATAGTGACCGTCACCCAGGTAGGCAAGCCGGACTCCCGCGAGTTCAAGCTGGTAGGCCAACGCGAGGCGAACGCCCGGGAGCACAAGATCTCCGTGGACTCGCCCGTTGGCAAAGAGCTCCTCGGTCGGCGCGTCGGCGAAGAAGTCGAAGTGACCGTCCCTTCCGGCAAGATTCACTACCGCATCGATGGCATCCGCCAGGCCTGATTCTCGCCCGCCAACCCCTCCCCCGCACCACGTCCGAGATCGACTTAAGGGTGCGGAGTTGCCCGGCAATCGCCGAAACAAGGGATCGTCTCTCCCGAGCATAAGGGGTTTTGCTCATCACCCGCGGCTACAGGCGTCCCCATACTTCCCCCAATTCGGGAGGGAGAAGCGATGTTAGTTACTGGCGATGTGAAATGTTTGCACTGCGGCTATATCAGTGGTCGCTGGGTGGGTGCGAATGGCGCCCCCGTCAACGTCGGCGGCCTCAGGCAGTCCCCTGGTGAACCCGCCCCTGGCACCACGAACGGTGACGACACTGTCCGCTGCGGCCGCTGCGAAGGGCCCGTCTTCCTGGACGAACCGAGTCTCGTCATCTCCAGCACCCGGCTGCGTCGCATGCGCCGTCTGCGAGAGCAGATCGCCGCATTCGACGCGCACCGCCGCGGGCGCGCGGCCTAGGCCCGGCGTTAATCGGCAGGGCTCGCGCGGCCGGGCAGCAACCGCCTGCCGCTACACTTTCGCCGTGACCGACGAACCAGCGCAGCCAACCCCAACGACCGCCCAATGGGGCAAAACACCCGAGGGCGCCGAGGAGCGGAAGTTCCTTGAAGGCCCCAACGACCGTTCTTCCGAACTGCTCCGGGCCTTGCGCATTCTTTTTGAGTTCATCCGCGGCTTTCGCAAGTTGCACTTCGTCGGTCCGTGCGTGACGATCTTCGGTTCGGCCCGCTTCGCCGAGGACCACGCTTACTACGCGCTCGCCCGCCAGGTGGGCGCCGCCGTGGCCACGGAAGGTTTCACCGTCATGACTGGCGGCGGGCCAGGGATTATGGAGGCCGCCAACCGTGGTGCGATGGAGGCCGGCGGCCGCTCGGTCGGCGTGAACATCGTCCTCCCGAACGAGCAGCACCCCAACCGCTACCTCGACACCTTCGTACAGTTCCGCTACTTCTTCGTCCGGAAGGTGATGCTCGCGAAGTACTCCTACGCCTTCATCGCCATGCCCGGCGGGTTCGGCACCCTCGATGAACTGTTCGAAATCGCGACGCTCATCCAGACGGGAAAGATCCGCGACTTCCCCTGCATCCTCGTTGGCGTGGAGTTCTGGCAGCCGCTCGTGACATTCCTCCGCGAAACAATGGTCGCCAACCACACGA
>JBDSEP010000047.1:0-2572 GCA_039919985.1 Tepidiformaceae bacterium
GGGGACGCCGATGGACTCGCCGAGGCTTCCGGTGAGGGAGATTCCGTGGCCGCTGGGGCCACGTAAACTCCGCCGCAGGCCGGGATCCCGCGCTGCCCCGCCAGCTTCATCGCCAGGTCCTTCTTGAACTCTGGCAGCGGGACGCAGAACTTCCCGAGACAGTCGCCGCCCTTGTAGTCCACATCGGTGCGCTGCCAGCCGTCGATCTTCTGAGAGCAGCCCCCGCCTCGTCCCTTCTCCGTCGTCGCGGATTGGAATGCCTTCAGCACGACGTTCGATGGGCGCATCTCTTCGAACCCCGCAGCCGTCGTAAACACGCCTCGCTCCTTCAGATCCTGGTGAAACTGCCCCATCCACGTCTTGAACAGCCGGATAGTGGTGTTCGCAGAGGCGTACCCTCCCCTGGCACCGTCGCGCACCAACGACCTGTCCGAGTTCCCCACCCAAACCGCCGTTCCGGCGTAGCGGGAATAACCGTTCATCCAGGTCGCCAGCGTGTCATCCGCATTCACGAAGCCCTGCTGCGTGCCCGTCTTGATGCCGCTCGGGATCTTCACTCCGTCGGAGAAAAAGTCGAGGTTCAGGTCGCTATTGCTCGAGCCGCACGTCCAGATGATGAAGCGCGCCGTGCAGTCGGTCATAATCGAATGCACCATCCACACCGAGCCAGCGTCCACCACCTGCTTCTGCTGTAGGTCGCGACCGTGTTCGTAGAGCACCGTCCCATCGACGGCGCGGACCGATAGGATGACCACGGGGTCGAGTTCTCGGCTGCCGGGTACTCGGCTGTTTCCCCGCGCGAAATCCAGCCGCTCCGCGTACGCCTTATCCAGGTCTTCTCCAGAAGAACCGGAAATGGACCTGAGCTTCCCCAGATCGACGGTCTTGGCGAGCGTGGGCACGCCCACCATCGCCCCCATATTGGCGATCGTTGCGTTCATGTAGGCCATGTCGATTGCTCGCACATTTGCCCCGCCTGTGGCGATGGATGGCCCGTAGACGACGTCGTTGTGAGATTGGAAAGTCGGATCGAAATGCTGGTCGAGCGTCGTGATGCCCATCGCCTTGGCCATGGCGATGACGTTGTCGACCCCAACCTCCTGGGCCGCCCGGAAGGCGCCGACATTCTGCGACCCGCCCATCGCCGCGCGAGCGGTAATCAATCCCTCGCCGCCGTTCCCCGGGCGCGGGTTCAGGATCGTCACCTGGTCTTCGGGCTTCGCCGGTTTGTCGATCAAGGGCATCGGGCTCGTATCCCAGAGCGTGCTAAGCGGTGTCTTGCCCAGCTTGTCCATCCAGGCCAGGTAGACCACGGGCTTGAACGAGGACCCGGGCTGGTTGATCTCCGTAAGCTGGTCGATGTTCCCCGCGACGCGCTTGTCCGAAGTCCAGGTGGAATCGATCGTCGGTGCGTACACCAGGATCTGCCCGGTCGGCGGGTCGATCGTCGCGATCGCTGCGTTGTGGCATTCGCAACCCGCCGCGAGGCCCGACTGAATCGCGGACTGCATCATGAATTGCGCCTTCGTGGTCTCCGCCCAGTCCAGCGTCGTCGTCACCTTGTAGGCGGCCACGTGCACGCTCTCGTTGCACTCCTTCGTGCCCGGCGCCAGGGCGAGGAGGCCGGCCTCGCACATGCGCACGAGGCGTGGCTCCACCTGGTCATCGATCCACGCCGGGGCAAGCAGCGAGTTCGTAGCTGGATAGACGTACACGGGCTCGTTCAGCGCCGCAGCTACTTCCTCCGTCGTCGCTCGTCCATGTTCCTGCATCAGGCGAAGCACATACTCCTCGCGTTCCTTCGCCGGCCCGCCCACCCTGGTCCGCCCAAGCGGGTCCACCGTGCACTGCCCGTCGTCGCCGACGATGCAGTTTAGCCGCGGGTGAAACTCTGTTGGCGCGGCCGGCACCCCGGCCAGCATCGCAGACTCTGCGAGCGTCAGCTCGGAGGCTCGCTTATGGAAGTACCCCTCCGCCGCGGATTCGATTCCCACGTACCGGTCGGCGTACGAAATAGAGTTGAGATACCACCCAAGCAGCTCCTCCTTCGTATACCCACGTTCCGCCTTTAGGGCGAAGACGATCTCCTTCAGCTTGCGGTCCAGCGTTCGCGGCGCCACGCACGTGCGGCGACCCGCCAACACCTGGCAGTCGTCGCTCAGGTATACGTTCTTGATCAGCTGCTGCGTTATCGTCGAGCCCCCGACTCCCGAGCCCACGCCACCTCCGGCGTAGTTGTCCCAGGCCGCCCGCAGCACACCCTTCGGGTCGATTCCCGGATGGTCGTAAAATGAGTTGTCCTCCGTGCTTATTGTCGCAGCGACCATGTACTGCGAAATCTCGCCCAGTGGGATCGGTTCTATGAGCGGCGCCTCGAAGTTGGTTAGCGCTCCCAGCAGGGTCCCGCTCTCGGGCCCGCCCCGGTCGTAAATCTGAGTCAGCCCGAAATTGTGCTGCTGGATCTGCTGCTCTATCGGCGTGTACGCCGATGCGTAGTTGCGATAAACCGCGAACAGCGCGCCAAGCCCGATAGTCAAACCCACCGCTCCAAGGCCAAAGAGCGCAAGGAGGA
>JBDSEP010000054.1:0-6423 GCA_039919985.1 Tepidiformaceae bacterium
GCAAGCCAGCCGTATTCATCGCCTCCAGCGAGTTCGTTGACGCCGCCGTCCACCAGTCGGCCGCGCTCGGGCTGCCAGAGGTGCGTCGCATCTTCGTCCCCCATCCCATCCAGGATGCGACCGACGATGAGATGCGCGCGAAGGCGGACGCAATCGTCGATGCGGTGATCGAGGCGCTGGTCGATTAGGGCGGGCGCGCCAGCTTCCGTCCTGCGGCTGGATGAGCCAGGGCTTCCTCTACGCCGTCCTCCCGAACTGGTTCGGCGAGGTCGAATACGGCAGCACCTGGGCTGGCAATGGCCAATCGCAGTGCTCTCGGTCGGGCTGGTCGTCGCGACGCTACTCGCCTTCTGGCTCTTCCGCTGGGATCGCTCCAGCCCCGAGTAGGTCGCTAAACCTTTCACCGACACTCCGCACCTGGGCGTCGCTCTCCCGCAACCGGGCGACCCGTACGATCCTTCGCGGAGAGACACGAAGGAGGCCCGCACACTGTGCGGGCCCCTAAATGACGACCGGAAGCCGCTACTTCCAGCCGGTGATTTCGAAAACCACACCCTTGCCGGTGATGTTGTGCTGCGCGCTCAGGAAGAAGCGCGTGCCGGTGGAATCGAAGATCCCTCCGGTCCATTCGGCTGATGGGTCGTTCTCGGTGATGACGCGGATGCAGCCATCGCTGAGGAGGTCGGCGTCCACGACGTCCGGCAGGCAATCCCAGACGTCGTTGTTGTCGATCTGGCCGGCGGGGTAGTCGGTGTCGGCATCTTCGTGCACCAGCCAGTTTCCGCGGCCGGGCTGGTAGGCGATGTTGTCGGGCATGGCGAACGCCGGGCTGCCGATGACGAGGAACTGGGCCTCGGGCACCGCCGTATTGAGTGTCGCCTGGACCAGGGTGCCGTCGCTGATGCAGATCACTTCGCCGTAGTTCTGGTCGTCGGATTCGTTGCCGGTGTTCGGGCCGCAGAAGCGAACCTTGCCCGCGGCGGCGGCTGCGCCATCGATGTCGATGTCCTCAGGGCGGTAGTAGCCCGTCAACTTGAAGGTGGCGGCCGCTGCTCGAAGGTCTGCGTCAGCAGCGGCTGGGATCGGGATCCAGACGCCGAAGCCTGTCTGCGTGCCCTGGCCGTAATCCGTGCCCCCGCTGCGCTTGCCGAGTCGGAGGCCGTAGATGCTCCCGGCTGCGAATGGCGACTGGGAGAGGTTGGTGATCGCCGGGCTACCGGCGGCGAACGGCATGCTCGGGATGAACTTGAAGTAGGCGCCACCTGCGACGCCACTAGACGGGCGATTCTCATCTCCGTAGTAGATGAGGCCGTTCGGGTAGAGCGCGAACCCTTCGAACGAAAGCCGACCCAGGGCGGGCCGTGCCGTCAGGTTCGTCGCCCCCGTGCCGCCGGAGAAAACGCCAGTTGCACGGTTGAGGGTCACGCCGGTCGTACCGAGCGGGTTCATGAGTTCGTAGACGCGGCCACCAGAAGCGCCGCCGCCAGCCTCTTCGGAGAAGAGGATCGTGCCCCAGGCTGTGCGCCGGACGCCATCGCATGCAGTGGTGCCAGTGACGATGGTCTCTACGGCCCCGGTAGCGATGTTGATGCGCTGGACGCCCGGGTGGTCGGCGCCCTGCTCGTTGCAGGCGATGAGATGCGTGGGGTTCGTGTCGTCGGGCCAGAGTGCCATCATGTCGATGTTGGCGCCGGCGATGCCGCCGGCGGTGACGACGCGCACCTTAAGGCCCTTGGCCACCGTGATGAGCGAGAGAGGATTGGCGGACGCTTCGGCGGCGGTGACGGCCACCGATGACGAACTCTGGAGCCCGGAGACGATGCCGAACTGCTGGACGGACTTCGCCTCCAGCATCTGGTCGCGTTCGGAGCCGAAGTCCTGGGCGGCGCCGCCCACGGCAACAGCGGCCAGCGCGAGCGCAGCCGTCCCGCCGAATAGGGTCAGTTTGCGAGGTATGTGCATAGGTTCTCTCCTGATCTTTCACGCGGTGTTCCCGCGATCGATACCTTCCGGTACGCCGGTTAACGCTGGCTGAGCGACTCGTTAACGTTCGCCCCGTCCGCAAACTTTTTGTTTGGCCAAGTGCTGTTGCGAACTCCGGGCCGCCAGAGGGCGGGGGGAGCCCAACTTTCGCGGGCTACATGGCCGCCTTCAGACGGTGCAAACTATGGCATGGCCGTTGCGTCGCTCCCATCCATGCCCACAGGCCGCTTGCTGGACGCCGAACACCGCAGCCTGACGATCGGACTCGTGCTCGCCGTCACGCTGGTGGCCTTCGAGGCGCTGGCCGTGGCCACGGTCATGCCCGTCGCTCGAGATGACCTCGGCGGTCTGCGTTTCTACGCCTGGGCATTCAGCGCTTTCCTGCTGGCCAGCCTCGTCTCCATCACCTGGGCGGGCGCGGAGTGCGACCGCCGCGGGCCTGCCCGACCCCTGGCGCTCGCCCTCATCCTCTTCGGTGTGGGCCTCGCTATCGCCTCGGTCGCCCCCTCCATGCCCGTGCTCGTGCTTGGACGGGCGGTGCAGGGCTTCGGAGCCGGGGCGCTCAGCTCGGTCGCCTACGTTTCCATCGGGCGCGGATTCGAGGAGGAGCTCCGACCGCGCATGTTCGCCGTCCTTTCGAGCGCCTGGGTGATCCCCGGTTTGGCGGGTCCGGCGCTCGCCGCAGCGGTCGCTGAGTACGTGGGCTGGCGAGCGGTGTTCGGCGGGCTCCTGCCGCTGCTCGGCATCGCCGCCTACCTCGTCCTCCCGGCCCTCTCTCGGCTGGGGCCGCCGGCGATCGTCGCCCCGCCCGAGCAGAGAACACCTCGGCTGCGCGGCGCGCTGCGCCTCTCCACTGGAGTCGGGCTGGTGCTCGCCGCGGTAACCTCGCCCTCCCTTCTCCTTGGTGCGCCCCTCATACCGCTCGGCCTTGTGGTAGCCGTACCGGCTTTCCTCCGGCTGGTACCCTCCGGTACGGTTACCCTGCGCCGCGGTTCGTCGGCGGCGGTGGCAGGCATGGGTCTGCTGAATCTCGCCTTCTTCGGCGCCGAAACCTTCATCCCGCTCGCCTTCAAAGAGATCCGGGGTGAATCTACGCTCATCTCCGGGCTCGTCCTCACCGCCGCAACCTTGAGTTGGACGGCGGGTGCCTGGCTGGCCGAGCGGCTCGGGAGGCGAATCGACCGCCGCACGCTCGCCTGGCCCGGGGCGCTGCTCCTCGCGCTCGGCATCGCTGGTGTCAGCACTACAGTCTTTCCATCCGTACCGGTAGCCTTCGTGACCGCTTCCTGGGCAGTCGCCGGGCTCGGCATTGGGCTCGCCTACAGCACCTTCTCACTTGTCGTGCTGGCGGCCGCGACCGAGGGAAGTGAAGGCGCGGCGGCTTCGGGCATGAAGCTCGCCGAGGTGCTCGGCAGTGCCGTCGGCATCGGGCTCGGTGGGGCGCTTATCGCGGCGGGCGAGGCAGCCGGGCGAGAGCAGATGGCGACCTTCGCCGTCTTCGCCGCGACAGCCCTCGCGGGCCTGCTCTGCGCTTACGCAGGCTCGCGTCTTATCTCCCATCCCGCGGCCAGCGTCCCCGATACGGGCCAGGCCCATCCGACCAGCATTCGCGTCCCGGAGCTGTGATGATCACGATCGACGAATCCCTCGAACGCTTTGCAGGCTGCGGCTCCGAGTTCCGCGGAGGCCTTTCGAACCACGGCCCGATGGCCGCTGATGCCCTGATCGCGCTCGGCAGAGGCGAAGCGGTGGCCGCCTGGGTGGAGCGCTACATCACCCGCCTGGACGAGCCGGCACGCGGGTCCGCCCGAATCGAGAGCGGTGAATGGCGCGCGGCTCTCGGGGACTATGCGCGGCTCGGCGATTGGGAGGAGCTCTTCGCCCGCGAGCTCGCGGAGAAGGCGTGGACGACGGTGCTGCAGGAGTGGACGCCCCGCCTCGCGCCCGGCTTCCTGGCGGGCGCGACCCACGGCATGCTGCGCACGGCGCACGCTGTGCGTGGACTCTCCGGCGGCGAGACGCCCGCCCGCGTGGCCGAGCTGGGCCGCGGGCTGGCCTACTGGGCGGCACGCTATTACGCCCTCCCCGAAGCGCCCGCAGCGCAGACGCTCGCGCTGCCGGAATCCCTGAAGGCCATTCCCGTGGTGCCCGCCGAGGAGCGCCGAGGCGGGCGCTTTATCACCACCGCGGTCGCACAGCTGGCCGAACGTCCGGAGTTTGCGCCCGCCGCGAACCTCCTCGACACCTCAGGCGACATCAGTGAACTGCTCTCGGCCTTCACGGCCGCCTTCGCCGGGATCTATCTCGAAAATGCCGCCACCTCGCCCATCGCCTTCATTCATAGCGTGACCGCGCCGAGCGCCATCCGCCTGCTCGCTCCCCACATCGCTCCTGAGACGACACGCGATCTCGTGCGCTACGGCTGGCAGGCGGGGGCGGCGTTCATCGCCGTCTATTCGCAGCCCAATCCGCCAGCGCCGCCGACTCCCGTCGATTGGAGCGAGGATGACCTGGCCGACCGCGCAGTGGCCTCCGGCGACGAGCACGCGATCAAGTTCACCGAGGCCTGCTTGCGCGAGCATCGCATCAGCCCTAACCCGATCTACCTCGCAGCCGCCGCTGATGTCAGCGCACGGTTGCGAGCCTGAACCCGACTCGCCCCAGGGCGAGTTAACGCGCGGCAGCTGTCTGCCGCAGGCCAGCCTGCAGAGTCGCTGCCGTGACGACGCCGTGCTCTACGAAGTCGGCGATGACTTCCGCCAGCGCCTCCGGCGCCTCCGAGGGCACGGCGTGACTCACCCGGCTAAAGACGTGCAGCGTGGCGTTGCCGAGTCGCGCGAAGTCAACGAGGTTCGCCGCCAAGAGGCTGTCGGCAGCGGCGGCAATCATCAACGTGGGCACCGTGATCTCACCAAGCCGGTCGCCCTTGGAGTAGCTGCAGAGCGCCTCCCATGACTGGTCGTAGTGGGCGTCGGAGATCTTCAGGCGGCGGCGAGTATCTTCTTCGTACCAGGCTTGCGGTCGCGGGCGGGCGGCACCGGCCATGCTCTCGCGAACCATCGTCTCCACGTCCCCGGCCATGCGCAGGGCGCGGCCACGAGCATGCATTTCGGGCGGCGCTTGCACGCCATCCGCTGGAGCGGGCGTGAGCAGCACGAGCTTCTTTAGCCGCTGCTGGTAGCCGAGGCCGAGTTCGTAGCCGATAACGCCGCCCATGCTGTGGCCGACGTAGGTGAAGGTTTCGAGCCCAAGGTGGTCCGCCATCCCGATGACATCGGCGGCATACTGCTCGATCGTGTGGCCGTCCGCAGGGTGGCCGCTATCGACCGTGCCGCGGCAGTCCATACGGAACACGCGGTAGCGGTCCGCAAGGTGCGGGACCACGTCATCCCACGTGTAGTGCGAACCGGTGTAGCCGTGGTGAATGAGGATCGGCTCGCCCGAACCGTGCTCATCGTAAAAGAGTTCGACGCCGTTGACGGTGGCCTTCGCCATATCTGCACCTCACCGTGGGGAATGTGGGTGCAGTCTACGCCTCCCGCGAGGGCCGTGTGGCCCACTGCGCGGTTCGAGCACCGGGCAAACGAAAGACTCCTCACCGTGAGGCGAGGAGTCTTCGATCTGCTTACCTTCGAAAAGCGAAAGCCTAACTGCAGCTTTCGCTATTGCCATCGAGCAGCGTCACGCTCTGTGCAGGCTGGCCGAGCTTCATGATCAGCACCACTCCGGCGAAGCGGGGAATGCTCGTGATGCCACCAGCCGCAGGCTGGTTCACGTACGCCGGGACCGAAGGATTGAAGAAGTGCTGCCACTCCTGGTTGGGGCCGTCCCAGATGTAGATCGCTTCCCAGCTGCCTGCCGGGAGGCATTTGGTGAACTGTAGGGGCGTGACATCCCCAGCGCCGATTGCACCGACGAAGTTGACGTTGCAGCCAGGCGCGCCGCCAGAGCAAACGCCCGTAACGGTCGAGGAGTGCTTGGCGAAGGCGATGCCAAGCGAGCCACCGGTGACCGCTGCCAACGCAAGGCTGCTCGCGAGCACCAGCCCGAACGATTTTCGTGTGATCCAGCTCATCAAACTACCTCCCGCGCTATTCGATGCGCGTTGCCGGGCTGCCGCGCCCTCTGTGACTACCGTACCAACCGGCTTATGTACATGCACCAGTAATACGCCGCGCTTGGCCCCAATGATGCCCTTCTTGCGTAAAACGTTCGTAAAACATTTTGAACGAGGGCTAACGGGAAGCTCCCAATGCCGCCGGTGCTTCCGCAGCCTCGACCACGTAGCGGCGCAGGAAGAGGTCCATGACCTGCACCGTTTGCCGTCCGAACACGGGCGAAGCGTCGAAGGCGTGCGGCTGGTCTGCATAGATGTGTAGCTCGGCCGAGGCGCCAGCCTTGCGCAGCGCGCGGTAGATGGAGAGGCTCGCCTCTTCCGGC
>JBDSEP010000203.1:0-10697 GCA_039919985.1 Tepidiformaceae bacterium
GGAGAAGGGCTCGTCTTCGCGCAGCAGCCGCAAGATCACGCCCAGGGCCTCGTCCATACGGTCGCGCTGGGTGATCGGCTCGATGCCCAGGGTCCAGGCGTCCGAAGGTAGGGCTCCTGGACCAACGCCGAGCATCGCCCGCCCACGCGTCAGGTGGTCTAATTGGACAATGCGCTGTGCCACGTTAAACGGATGGTGGTACGGCAGCGAAATGACCCCCGTACCGAGCCTGATTCGCGTCGTCCGTTCGCCGGCAGCCGCCAGGAACAGCTCTGGCGAGGCGATCGTCTCCCACCCGCCTGAGTGGTGTTCGCCCACCCAGAGCTCGTCGTAGCCGAGCTTGTCGAGGTGTTCGGCGAGGTCAATATCGCGACGAATCTGCAGGGTGGGGTGCTCGCCGATCGGGTGGTGAGGGGCGAGAAAGACTCCAAAGCGCATGCGGGTCATGAGGTGATCCTTCGGTTCGAGTTAACGGTTCGTCCGATACTATCGGAGTTCTCCTCACTCCGCCGCGCCGCGCCTGCTTAGCTTTCGAACGAACGATCGATCCGCTCGAAGCGGCGGCGGATGGGGCCACGGCTCTGCGGGTGGGTGAGGATGTACAGTTCGCGCTTCTTCACGGCTTCGAACACCATCTCCGCTACCTGCTCCGCGCTGATGCTCGCCTCGAGTGAGCCCTCTCGCCGCGGAGCGGGCTCGGCAGGGCCGCCGAGCTCATCCGGTCGGTTCCGGGCCGAATCGTAGATATTCGTCGAAACCTGCATTGGGCAGAGCACCGAGACGCCGATCCCCTCGTTACTCACATCCCGAAAGAGGCATTCGGAGAGGCCGACCACCGCGTACTTGGTGACGCAATAGACCCCAAGACCACTGTTCGCCACGAGCCCAGCGAAGGAAGCGGTGTTCACGACGTGCCCGCCCTCGCCCTGGGCAATCATTCGTGGCAGGAAGGCCTCAATGCCGTGGATCACGCCCCACAGATTGACGTTCATCAGCCACTCCCAGTCCTGGTGCCTCATCTCCTGCATCAGCCCAAACACAGCCACCCCAGCGTTGTTGAAGAGCAAGTGGACCTTGCCCATCTCCGCAAATGCCCGGTCCGCGAGTGCCTGGACCGACTCGAGTTTAGCGACGTCGCATTGCACGCCGAGCACCCTGACACCGATCTCAGCGACTTGCGGGACAGCGACGTCGAGCGCGGATTGTTGGATATCGGCGAGAACGATATTCATCCCCTCCTGCGCGAGCCGCATGGCAGTTGCCAGCCCGATGCCGCTCGCCCCGCCCGTGATCACCGCCACTTTGCCTGTGAATTCGTCCACCACTCACCTCCGTTTCGAAGGGAGTCTACACGCCCAGAGGGGCCTGCTTCTCGTGTGAGGGGATGCGTGCTACGACCACTGGGTTCGCGCCACTGTTACGGCGTAGCAGCTGGTGTGGGCGGCTTTGGTGTCGCGGTGGGTGTCGCGGCGGGCTGCGTGGGGGCAGCGGTGACCGGCGGCTTTGTGGCCGTGGCCGCAGCCGTTGGGTTCCCAGCCGTCGGCGAAACGACCACTGTTGGCGAAACGGCGGGAGTGGGCGTCAAGGTCGGCTCGTTTGTGGGCCTGGGCGTGGCCGCCTTACTTGGTTCGCTCGTCGCATCCACGGTCGGTGCCGGACGAGTCGCCGTGGCGGGGGCCAATCCCCCGCCCTCGTCCTGCTGACTTAAAATGAGCGCGACAACGCCTCCGATTGCGACGGCGAGCAGTATCAGGCCGGCGACTGTGGCGATCATCGGGCCAGCAGCGCGCGAGCTTCGCCTGGTCGGTGCACCGTTCCTGCGTGCCGGCGCCCCCCGTGCTGGGGACTGCTGCGTGCGCCAGCCAGTCTGCGATTCGAGCGACCTCGGGGCCCGGCCCGGCGGGGCGATGATGGGTGGCGTGTGCCCGGTCCGTGGCGGCGGAACGGAGCGGAGCGCCGAGGCGAATTGCCCGCCACTCTGGAAGCGATCGCCGGGGCTCAGCGAAAGCGCCCGCGCGAGAACCGCCTCGAATTCCGGTGAGGCTCCCCTAGCGAGTGTGCGGAGGGGCGGCGCCGCGCCGGCGAGCCGCTGGCTGGCAATAGCCGCTGAGGTGGTGCCCGCAAACGGCAGGCGTCCGGCGACCATCTCGTACAGAGTCATTCCCAGTGCGTAGACATCGCCGCGGGCGTCCGGTTCGGCGCCCTGGATCACCTCCGGCGGGAGATAGGCGATGCTCCCGAGGATCTCATCGGCCTGCCCCGGGGCGAGCGTCTGATTCATCACGCCGGCAACGCCAAAATCGGCGAGCTTGGCGACCCCCTTCTCGTCGACCAGGATGTTCGCGGGCTTAACATCACGGTGAATCAGACCGCGCTGGTTAGCGTGGTCCAGCGCCGTTGCCACCTGCACTCCGTAGCGGATCGCCTCGGACTCGTGGAATCGCCCCTGCGTCTGCAGAAGCTGGCCGATCGAGTAGCCGTGGACGTACTCCATGACGATGTACGAATGCCCGTCGTGGTCGCCGACGTCGTACACCGAAACGATGTTGGGATGGTGAAGTTGAGCGACCATTTGCGCTTCCCGGCCTGCCGCGTCGGCGTCGCCCCCATCCTGGCGAAGCAGCTTTATCGCCACCCAGCGCTTCAGACGCTGGTCCTCCGCGAGCCACACCTCGGCCATCCCACCCGTACCGAGAAGCCGCTCGAGGCGATATCGTTGGTCAATCAGATCGGAGGCGTTCAAGGCGTATGGCTCTCCGCGGAGTGACGGCGACTGTTACCTCGCCGCAACGTAATTACGAACTGTTTCTGCTGTGCGCGAGCGCCGCCTTCATACTCCTGGCCCGGCGGGCGCTGGAGACGGCGGCGTTCCCGCTGCCGCCGACTTCGAGTCGAATCGTAGCGCAGTTTCTGCTTTCGGCGCTGTTCGGCCACCTTGGCCTGCGCGCCGTCGCCCCTCGCGCCGCCAGCCAACCTTTCGCTATTGCCGCGCTGCTCGCGGCCATCGGCCTAGCGTTTGTGATTCGACTTGCGCCCGGCGCGGCGCAGTCCCAGGCCAATTGGATAAGCATCGGCGTGGTGCTGATGGTAGGCGCTGCCTGGGCGGCGCGCGGCTATCCGCGACTGCGAAGCTACAAGTACACCTCTGCCCTGGCCGCAGTCGCCCTGCTCGTCGCCACTGGGCTTTTCGGGACCACCATCAACGGCGCCAGGCTCTGGTTCACCATCGGCGGCCAGACCGTGCAGTCCACGGAGCTGATCAAGCTCTTTCTGGTCGTCTTCCTCGCCGGCTACCTCGCGGATGAGGCGAGCGTGCTTGCATCACCCCGCCTGCGCTTCGGTGGGCGGTCATATTCGGCGTTGCCCTACCTGCTGCCCCTGCTCGCGACGCTCTTCGTGGCAGTGGCCGCACTCGCTCTTCTGAAGGATCTCGGCTCCATCGCGCTCCTCATCCTGCTGACGATTAGCTCGCTCTACATCGCTACCGGTCGCTTGAGTTTCGTGGTTGGCGGCCTGCTGCTCCTGGCGGGTACCGGGGCTTTCGGGTACGTGGCGTTCGACCATGCGCGCACCCGCATCGATGTTTGGCTCGACCCCTACGCGACCGCCGAAAGCAGCGGCTACCAGACCGTGCAGAGCCTCTACGCCATCCAGGCGGGCGGGGTCACCGGCGAGGGCCTCGCACTGGGCCAGCCGGATTCGATTCCAGCGGCGACGACCGACTATATCTTCGATTCCATCGCCGAAGAGCTTGGACTGGCGGGCGCGTTGGGTGTCGTTCTGCTCTACATCCTCTTGCTCTTTGCGGGTCTGCGAGTCGCACTCGCGCAGCAGGACGAATACGGGCGGCTGCTGACCGCGATTCTCTCGCTGCTGATCGCCATCCAGGCGGCAGTGATTATCGGCGGCAATCTGCGCGTCATTCCCACCACCGGCATCACCCTCCCGTTCGTGAGCTATGGAGGGTCCAGCCTGGTGGTCAACTTCGTGCTTCTCGGCCTCATTTTGGGCGTTTCGAATCGCCGAGGGTGAGTGGCTACTCGCCAAAGCGAAGGGTGACGGCGCCTACCGAAATCTGCTCGCCCCCACGTAAGAGCACTCCGCCTCCCTCCACGCCGCGACCATTCACAAAGGTCCCATTCGTACTGCCGAGGTCGACGATCCGCCAGCCGTCGCGCACTCGTTCGAGGCGAGCGTGCTGGTTCGAGATCGAGGGATCCCCGAGCACGATGCCATTATCGGAATCGCGGCCCAGGGTCATCATTCCGGCGACTGTGAAGGCCGCCCCTGGGGCCAGTCCGGTTTCGCCGGGGGAAGTGACCACAAGACGGACGCTGCCCGGGCGCTGCCCGGACGGGCGAGTGCGCACGGCCGCGGCGGGGGCCGTCAACCCTCGCCGCAAGGAAAGGGCGGTGAACGCAACGAAGGCGAAAATCACCAGGATTAGGGCCAGCCGAAGAAGCAGTAACTCCCCTGAACTGCTCACTTTGTCTCCACCCAGAACTCGATGTCGCCGATGGTTACGCGCCCGCCGTCCTCCAGTGGGTACTCGGCGACACGTTCACCGTTCACGAGGATACCGTTGCGGCTCCCGAGGTCGCGTATCGTGACGCCGGTTGGCGTCTTCACGATTTCGGCGTGGAGCCGCGAAACCGAGAGCACCGGGAGCACGAGGTCATTCCCCGGGCCTCGACCAATGCTGAACGGTGTGTGCGAGAGTGGCATGGAGGAGCCGTCCGCGAACCGCAGTTCGAGGTCGCGATGACGGCTGATTCGGCGCGTGGCACCCGCCGGGGCAGCGACATTGCGGTGCCGCGGATCCGAAAATCGCGCTTGAACCAGGGGGACCCCGTTCTGCACGTTAGCGACCTCTTCGAAACGCACCGTGCGATCCGCGATTCGCGTCCAGTGGCGGCTGCGTTCCATCTCGTCGAGCAGTCCATCCACCTCCTCTTGGAGTGTGGCGAAGGTCGGCGAATAGGACCGGTAGTCCGCCGGGCTCAAACGGACCGCGAAATCGTTGGCGACCATGGAATCCCGGACGCTTGATTCAGCGGCCGCACGCACACGCTGCAGCAGCTCCAGCGGATGCAGACCGCCGCCGCTCACCCGGCGCGCGGTCCCCTCCAGCAGCCGTTCCAGGCGGGGCAGATCGTCGCTCATCGCCCTAGGGCCGCCTTGATCACCTGCCCGGCAATCGGCGAGGCGACCTCTCCGCCGCGGCCCCCCCGTTCAACGACCACGGCCACCGCAATCACGGGCTTCTCCGCCGGAGCGAACGCAATGAACCAGGCGTGCGATGTGCCATCGTTCGAGATTTCGGCAGTGCCGGTCTTGCCCCCAATCTTCACACCCTGCATGGCCACCCCGGAGGCCTGGCCGTTGTCGATCACGGCGACCATAAGCTCCCGCATGGTTTTCGCGACGCCGCTTGGTAACACTCGTCGGGAGGATGGCGATTCGAGCTTCTCAGCGATTCGGTCTCCATCCACGCTGGCGAGACCCAGGTGCGGGCTCATCAGCACGCCATCGTTCGCGATAATCGCCGCGATCTCCGCCATCTGCAGGGGCGTGGCGAGGATCTCGCCCTGGCCGAACGCTGTGCTGGCGAGCAGCGTCTTCGTCTCTTCCGTGCCCTCGCCGTGTACTTGGGTCTTCGCCGTGGGGAGGGTGAACGCAAGCCGGCTGCCGAAGCCGAACTTCGCAGCGCTCGCGAGGAGTCGACCCCAGCCCAGTTTGGAGCCTTGCTCAGCGAAGATGGCGTTCACCGAAAACGCGAACGCGTTCCGAAACGGATAGGTACCCGGGCCCTGCAGAACGTTGCTGCAGCTCACGGGAAACCCATCGATCACCACTCTATCTTTGCAGGTCACTGAGGTGTCGGCAGTAATCACGTTGTTCTCCAGGAGCGAAGCCGCGGTCACCGTCTTGAACGTCGAGCCCGGTGGGTAAAGGCCCTGCGCGGCGCGATTCAGGAGCGGCGAGTTCGGATCGTTAGCGAGCGCCTCCCCCACCGTCGCGAGCGCACCCGGGTCGTAGGTGGGCACACTGACCATTGCCAGGACTTCGCCGTTGCGAGGGTCGAGCGCGATGACCGCTCCCTTGCGTCCGCCGAGCGCCTGAGCCGCCGCCCGCTGGACCGCAGGGTCGAGCGTGAGCCTCACATCGAGGCCTCGTACGGCCTCCCGTTGAAACTCGGTGTTCATTGCCGCACTCAGCGAAGGTGCGGCCCTCCCGGAGAGGACGTCATTAAAGACCAACTCCGCGCCCTGCGCGCCGAATCGCGCGTCCAAGTACCCCACAGCGTGAGCGACAGAGGCGTCCGTATAACGGCGCTTGCCGCTCGGAAGGGAGACCGCCAATTCGTTCCCTTCGCGATCGAGGATGCGCCCGCGCAACGGGTCTTCGAAGCTCGCGAAGGTACGGGGGTTGTGGGAGTCGGTCGCCAGGTCGGTGCGCCACACCTGCCAGTAGGCAAGCATGCCGAAGAAGAGAAACACGCTCAGGAGGGACGCTGTCCCGATGGCCGCTACTCGGCGTTCGAACCGGCCCGGTACAAGCACACACTCATTCTAACGCAGCCGGCACCCCGGATTCCGGTCGCGAAATGGAGACGCCCCTCGGTGAGGGGCGTCTAGATGTATATCGAATTGGAGCGGTGCTAGCCGCGGGGCAGGCCCAAGCCGCGAGTGGCGATGATGTTTCGCTGAATCTCGTTCGTGCCGCTGTAGATCGAGGATGGGACCGACTGCAGGTACGATTCCGGAAGGTCGCCACCGAGAGGTGCTCGTGTTTCCTCCGGCACCATCTGCCCGGCAAGGCCGAGAAGGCCAATTCCGAAGTTGTAGATGCGCTGCCCGAGCTCCGATTGGTAGATCTTCACGACCGAGGCCTCGTAGTTCGGCACCATGCCGTTCGCCTGCATGTAGCCGATGCGATAACCGAGGAAGCGGCCGACCTCGTTCGCAACGGCGAAGTCGGCGAGCTTTGTGCGATGCTTCGCGCGCCGGTCGTCTGGCCCGCTGCGAAGCGTCTTCGCGAGCTTTTCCAGCGTCTTCTTCTGCGCTGCCGTGGTGCCGATGCCCGAGCGCTCGAAGTCCAGCAGGGTCATTCCGACGTACCAGCCGCGGTTCTCTTCACCCACGAGGTTTCGGGCCGGAACGCGAACGTCTTCGAAAAACACCTCGTTGAAGTGATGGCGATTGGCCATATTCACGAGGGGCCGAATGGTGAGCCCCTGCTGGTTCTTTATGTCGTCGATCAGGAGGAAGCTGATGCCCCGGTGTTTCGGCGCTTCCGGGTCGGAGCGCACCAGGCAGAACATCTGGTTCGCGCGGTGGCCTCCTGAAGTCCAGATCTTCTGACCGTTGATGATGAAGTCGTCCCCGTCGCGCACCGCGCGCGTTTGCAGGCTGGCAAGGTCGCTCCCGGCACCGGGCTCGCTGTAGCCCTGGCACCAGATATCTTCGCCGCTCGTGATGCGCGGCAGGTAGCGCTTCTTCTGTTCGTCGTTGCCGTGGATGATCAGCGTTGGGCCGATCATGCCGACGCCGAATCCGCGCGTTCCTGTGTCGGGCGCTCCGTGATAGCCAAACTCTTCGTTGAAGACCATCTGCTCGTAGATCGAAGCGCCCAGGCCGCCGTACTCCGTGGGCCACGCGGGCGCTATCCATCCGCGCTTCCCGAGTTCGCTGTTGAACCTCCTGGCATCCTCGAAGGCTTCGTCGGTGCGGCTGCCGAGCTGGCCGCCACCCGTGTCGGGGTCCTTAGGCAGGCTGGTGCGCAGGAACTCGCGCACCTCCGCCCGAAGCTTGTCTTCCTTTTCGCCGAATCGTAGTTCCACGTTCCCTCGCACGGCAGCCGAACCGATGTGATGTCCAGAGCCTTGATTTCGTATGAAGGCATTGTGGCCGATGAACGAAGACGTGGCGAATCAGCGCCCTTGGCACTACCTCGGAAGCCAGCTGACAACGCCGAGCGGTACCGACTCCATCGAAGAGGCTATCCGGCCGTCCGGTTCGCGGGGCAACGCGGCAATCGCGGCCTTGAGTTTCGTATCGCCTGGTCCGCCCGGCTCGACAAAGAGCTGCTGCCGCAGGAAACCGAGAGCTGCCTCCTCGCTCGCAAAGAACCCGGGTTCGCGCCGTGAGAGCCGCACTTCACAGTTTCGCCCGCGCGCCAGTTGCAAAGCGAGGAACTCGCGCAGCGCGGGGAGAGGTTCGCGCCTTTCACCGTGCACAGCGGGCCAGAATGGCTCGGCAACGAAAGCCGGCGACCGGGCGAGCAAGATCGCCACACAGAGCCGGTTCGCCGCCGCTTCCATGGCATCCAGAAATGGGCCGATCTCTTCGATGTCGTACCCAATGTGGGACATCAGGCAGGCGTCCGCGCGCAGTTCCTGCTCCGCCGGCCAGCGGGACTGAACCACCTCGATGTTCTGAATCTCGTGCTCCGCCATCCCTTCGCGCAGCACTGCGAGCATCCCCTCGGACGGGTCCAGCGCCACCACGTCTCGCGCGGCAAGCGCCAACGCGAGCGCGTAGCGCCCTCCGCCCGCACCAATATCGAGCCAACGGTCGCCTTCGCGTACGAGTGAGAGCAGAAGCGTCAGCGCCTCTTCGTCCGTCCGTCGCGGGGCGGCTCTGAAGTTCGCCGCCACCGGCGCGTAGAAATCAGGGCGTTCCGGTGCCTCGCGAACACGCTCCGCCTGGTCGCGATTCGCGCGTACCCGGCGGGCCCAGTCCGCGAGGGCCTCGGTCTCGGTTGGCGCAAGTGCACTCATGCGCCGAGTCTCGCCGCTGGCGACGGCGGCGGCAACCGTTAGGTCGCACGAATTCGGGCACTCGGCTATTCTCAAGTAACTTAGTCAACAATAGGAGTGCCCGTGGCCACCAAAGATCCCCGCGAACCGTTTACCCGCATCACCGTCGCCGAGGCGAAAGAGAAGCTCGATTCCGGCACTGCCGTGATGGTGGATGTGCGCGACCCGAACGAGTACGTCGAAGTGCACGCGAAAGGTGTGCGGCTCATCCCTGTGAACACGGTCATTGGCGAGGCCAAGCAGATCCGAGAATTCGCCGGCGACAAGGAAGTGCTGTTCATCTGCAAGTCCGGGCAGCGCAGCGCGCTCGCCGCGGAGTTCGCGACCGCTTCCGGACTGGACGACCTAGCCCTGTTTAACGTGGAGGGCGGCACCACGGCCTGGTCGCAGGCTGGCTACCCGACGGGCGACTGACCCGCCGCAGTTCGACGCCACGACGCTCGCCGCCGCGTCAAAACGTTAAGTCACCTTGACTGGACACCCCCTGAATCCTAGTATCCCGCCGACTGCGTACTCCTTAGTGGAGCCTACCAGTCGGTAAAGCCTCAAGGAGGGAATCAGTTGAGGAACAGGGGAAACAGTTTCCGGGTAGCCTGGATTATTGCGCTCATTGCGCTGCTAACGCTGGCCATTGCGGCCTGCGGCGATGACGACGACGACGCCAAGGGCGGAGCCACCAAAACCACCGGGTTCAGCGACGCCGGCTACAAGAGCGCCGGCTTCAAGTCGGTGACGGTAGACGGCGCAGTGAAGATCGGCATTTCTTCGGCGCTTTCCGGTGACGTGAAGGGCCTTGGCGAGCCGATTGCCGACTCAGCCGAATCAGCTGGAGAGGGCGTCACCATCAAGGGCCACAAGGTAGAGTTCGTCCGCGAGGATGACCTCTGCTCGGCCGAGGGTGGCCCCGCCGCTGCGGACCGTCTGATCAAAGCGAACGTGGTCGCAGTCGTCGGGCCAATCTGCTCGGGCGGCACTCGCGCTTCGCTGGCGGCCTACGACGAAGCAGGGATAACGCACATCTCACCGTCCGCGACTGCCGGCAACCTGACCGCGCCGACGCGCACCGAAGGTCCGTACGTCACCTTCTTTCGAGTGCCGGTGCTCAACGCCGACGAGGCGAAGGCCCAGGCTGACTTCGCCAAGAATACGCTCAAGGCAAAGAGCGCTTTTGTGGTCTTCGATACCGATGATTACGGCAAGGACCTGAGCAACTCGTTCATGGAATCGTTCAAGGCTGGAGGCGGAAAGATAGTCGGCAGCCCGGCGGGTTACGAGAAGAAGCAGAGCGATTTCAAGGCCGTGATCTCGAGCATCAAGGCTGCCAAGCCTGACCTCGTCTATCTCGCCGGCTTCTACGGCGAGGCCACGCCGTTCCTGCAGCAGCTCCGCGCCGAAGGCGACCTCAAGAACACTCCGTTCATGGGAGGTGACGGCGTGAAGAGCGAGGAGCTGATCAGCGGCGCCAAAGATGCTGCCGAAGGCGCTTACCTCGCTCTTCCCGGAGACCACGGGACCGACTTCGACAAGTACGCCGCAACGTACAAGTCAAAGTTCAAGGGCGACGGCAACACCGCCACCTTCGGCCCCGAAGCGTACGACGCTGCCAACATCATCCTTAAGGCGATCGATAAGGTTGCAAAGGATAGCGGCGGCAAGCTCACCATCGACATGAAGGAACTCAACGCCGCCATCAAGGCCAGCGAAATAGATGGCGCCACAGGCAAGATCAAGTTCGGCTCGAACGGCAACCGTGCCGGCACAGTGGTGAAGTTCTTCCAGGTCAAAAGTGGGAAGTACGTCGAGGTCAAGTAACCACTATCGGTCTGGGTGACCGCAACGAATCGGGAGAGCCGTCAGCATGGGCAGACGGCTCTCC
>JBDSEP010000206.1:0-5452 GCA_039919985.1 Tepidiformaceae bacterium
CCGCAGGGTCGAGCTGTGAGGTGGGCTCGTCCAGGAGGAGGATCTTCGGCTGGAGGGCGAGGACGGCGGCGATCGCCACCCGCTGGCGCTCGCCGCCGGAGAGTGTGGAGAGCGTGCGCAGGCGAAGGTGCTCGATGCAAAGGCTTGAGAGCAGCCCTTCCACGCGAAGCCGCATCTCGGGTGGAGGCAGGCCGTGCTGCTCCATCCCGAAGGCGATCTCATCCTCAACGGTGTCGGCGACGGACTGGGCTTCGGGCTCCTGGAAGACCATGCCCGAGATGCGCGCCATCTCGCGCGTAGGGGTGCGGGTGGGGTCGTGGTCGCCGACGCGCAGCTGGCCGCTGATCTGGCCTCCGTGGAACTGGGGGATAAGGCCGTTGAAGAGCCGAAGAAGCGTGGATTTTCCGCCTGCGGAGGGCCCGGCGAGGAGGAGAAAGTCGCTCTCGCCGACGTCCAGGGAGACGTTGCGCAGGGCGTCGGAATCGGCGCCCGGATAGCGGTAGCTGACGGACTCGAGGCGCGCGATCACGGCTCGAAGGCCGGTGGCGAGAGTCGTAGCGGCGTGGTCGCCGGGTGGGGGCTGAAGAGCAGGCGAAGGGCGGGCCAGGCGATTGACAACGGGAGGAGGGCTACGCCCGGCTCTAGCCGTGGCCAAGGGAGGCCCGCGAAGGGGTTGTACTTCAGGCCATCCCAGCCGGCGAGGGCGAGTCCGAGCGTGGCAGCGGCGAGCACAAAGGACGCCACGGCGAGGGCGCGGTCGAGCAGGGAGAAGGGCTCGGCGGTGAGGGCGGTCGTATGGCGCGTGTGGGCAGCGGAAGTCATCCACCAGCCAAACGCAACGACACCGAGCGCGCCCGTAATCGCCGCGGGAACGCGCAGCGGTTCGTAGTAGAACCACCCGCCCGCGGCGGCGAGGAGCAGCGGAGCGGAGAGCTGGCCGGCGAGACGGGGCAGACGTGGGCTCGCGGGTGCCGCACCGTAGCCGCGAGCCTCCATCGCCTCGGCCAGGCGCATAGAGCGTTCGAGTCCGCCGATTACGGCCGGGACTACGAGCGCCGGAAGCTGGCCGAGCCCTCCGCGTCCGCCGCGCAGGGCCTGCATCTCGCGGATGCGACGGAGATCCTCAATGCTCGAGGGGAGCAGTGTGAGCCCGACTGTGACGATGAGCCCGGCCTGGAAGACGGCAGCCGGTGCGGTTCGCAGCACACGGTGCGGGCTGACGGCGCCGTTGAAGACGCCGAAAGCGAGCAGCACCGAGAGAATCGCCATGCCGCGCGTGAGTGCGGCAACGAGGCCTTCGGCGGAGACCGGGCCTCCGAGTCGCAGCCCGCCGAGCCACCATGGCAGTGCCGGACCCGGAATCGTGAAGAGCTCGTGGCTCCCGTAGTTCCCGTTGATCACGGAGATGGCGACGGAGATGATGAGCATGGAGGCCCCGAAGAAGAGCAAGGCGCGAAAACTCGTCACGCCGGTAGCGGTCTTCGGGGCCAACACGGCAACGAGGAGGACGGAGAGCAGCACGATGCCCAGGTGGTACGGGTTGGTTGTCGTGAGGGCGACAACCATCACGAGCATGACCCATGCAACCCAGGCGATCGTGTGCACGGGCGGCCTACCCCACCCGCCGCCGCAAGAGCAGGGTTCCGCCGGAGAGCAGGAGCGCGACCACGAGGATCATCGGGAGCGCGGCCGGCGTATCGGAGGCGTCGGCCGAGTTTCCGGTGGATGGAGGCAACGGCGCTTTGGTCGCCGCGGGCGGCGGAGTGCCGGCGGGCGTCGGGGGGATGGTGGGGCTGGCCGTGGGGACCGGGGATGGCACGGCCACCGGTCGCGTCTGGGTGATGGGCGTCTCCGGAGCGTTGCAGAAGGTGCGCCCGGCGAGGGCCGGTAAGGCCTGGTTGGTGGCGAAGACGGGGTCGAAGCCCATGAACGAGCCGTCGGCGTTCTGCTGGCTGAGGAGGAAGCTCACGGGCGAAGGGCCGGGGCGAATGTACTGCGGGACGTTCACATCCTCGCCCGCGGCGAAAAGTGCCTGAAGCGCGAACGCCGTCGAGCTGGCGTTCGAGGGAACGGGCGCGTAGCCCCATCCGCCGTCCGGCTGGATCGTCGTCTTGAGGTAGGTGATCGCTTTGACGACGGCGCTATCGGTCTTCGGTGTGCCGCTCGCGAGCAGGGCCTGGATGGCGATTGCGGTGGTATCGGCGTCGCTTGCGCCGCCGAAGCCCCAGCCGCCGTCGCTCAGTTGCGTGGCCTTGAGGGCTGCCGCCGCATTGGGGGCGACCGTGTTCCCCGTGCAGGCGAGCCCGAGCATGGCGATCGACTGGCTAAAATCGTCGGCGGCGTATTTACCGGTGGCGGCATCCAACCCGGCGATGATGTTGGCGATGAGGTTCGTGCCGTTGACGGCCTTCGGGTCCAGGCCGAGGGCCTTCGCGCCGAGTGCGGCCTTAGCGGCGGCGGCCGGCTTTACGGCGGCGGCAGCGTTCGCCTTCAGGTAGTCGGCGGGCGACTTGCCGCCTTGGAGCACGTCCTTGTTGGGGTCGAAGCCGGCCGCGCGGACGGCGAAGATGCTATCCATCACCTGGCCGGAGGCGTGCTTGTCCGCGTTCGCGTCGTAGGTGCCGTCAGCGTTCTGCACGGAGAAGAGGAAGGCGGCACCTTTGGTGGCGGCCTTCGATTCGGGAATGGCCGCGGAGGCGGCGAAGAGGGGTACGGCGACGAACGCCGCGACGAGTATGAGCAGTAAGCGTTTCACATGAACCTCTGACGATTGCTGGGGCGGGCGCGTTGCGCCGTGAGCGGGTGGCAGGCGGGATCAGAAAACCCGCCTCCGGGGGCGGGTTACGTCAGTTCGAATGTCATCGAGGCCGACCCTTTCGCGCGAAGGATTTCGGTGTCTGGCGAGCCGGGATGGGTTTTCTGACTCTGAGCCGTATGGGCTCATCACAGTTGCGGCACAGCGCCGGGTTTACACCGGCTTGCCCCGTTTCCCGGCGTTTCCGCCGGGCCCGGCCGCGTATTCAGTTGTCTGGACTGAGGATGGGGTTAGGGGTAGGGGCGCGTCAAGGTGTGGCGCTAACCAGTGATGATGTGGGGGACATCACGCAACTACCACCAGAAGGCAGGGCAATACCAATGGAAGCTTTCAACACCATCGACGGTGAACCGAACTACATGCACTGGCTGCTCGAGCACCCGGCCGGGTTTGTTGTCAACACCGCTAGACCGAAACCTCGACCCAGCTACCTCGTACTGCACGCCGCGTCTTGCTGGACGATCGGGCGGGGCGCTCGCGGTGGGGGACGACTTACTGGGCGCCAGTACCAGAAGGTCTGCGCGACGACTCTCGTCGAACTCGATCAGTGGGCGCGGACAATTGTGGGCGGAGAGTTGAGCCCTTGCGGTACGTGCCTTCCGTCGAGTGGGAGGACGAAGAGGCCTAATCCTCCTCGTTCGGAACGTCCTCGAACGCTGGTCGGCGAGGTGGCCCCGGCTGGCGAGCGCGTCGCCGAACGACTCACTGGTGCATCGCCGAAACGCTTTCGCCCAGGCGAAATACTACGGCGGGTTGATGGCATTACGCCGCTGCTCGCGAGTTGGGATTCAGCCACCAAACCGTCTCAGCAACGTCTTAAGGCGTATCTCGACACCCTCCAAGGCGGTCTTGGACTGGAGAATCACGCGGATAGCGGGCTTTACATCGATCTGGTCGTGGATGTGGGGCTAGCAGCGAGACTTTCGAGGCACTACGACCTCGAAAACTACCTGACGCCGGTCGCCCACCGTCTCGGGTGGGGCCGCTTCGTGTTCGCGAGAGCGGTGAAGCGGGTTGGTGGTGGCTCTTCCATCACTATTGGCGTCGCGGCGGAGGATCCCGCTCCGCTCCCCGAACGATGGACGTCGTTAGCCTTTAAGGCGGGCGCGGGAGCAAGCCACAGCGCCTGGAAACAAGGGATTCGAGCCGCCTTGATGGCCGCCAACGTGGTGCAAATGGGACCCGGACCGGTGGCAGTGGGCCTCGCGTGGAGGTGTGCGCCGGCGAAGAACTGGGTCGCCCTTTGGAAGCCCACGGGCGATGCGATGGGCCCAGTGCTGGGCGAACCCGACCCGCACAACTGTTTCAACGTGGCCGACGACCGGATCGTCGAGCTCCTCCTCCATCGAGATGTCGATTCGAGCATGGGCCAGGACATCGATGTCGGCATGGCCTGGCGTTCGACTGATTCGTCGGGTACCTAGTGGGCTAGGACCCCGCTCGGGACAGGCGTTGGAGCGTTGAGCCTGCGCCCCCACCATGCCGCCCTGCTACAATCGGCGCGTCGGGTTACTGGCGAGACGCGGAGTTACCGCGAGGGAGCCCGACAAGAAGTAATGGTCGCTCGCCTGGGCCGACATGAAGTGCTGAGTACGGGGTGCTGAGTGCTACGCCGGGCCCGCCCTGACGCATCCTCAGCCTCCCATCGGCACACCGTCGCCTTGTGGCCAATCAAAGGGGTGGGACTGTGCGCGCACTGCTTGGGGTATTCGATAAAACGGGGATAGGCGACTTCGCGCGAGGGCTCGCGGGACTTGGGTGGGACCTCTCCTCCACCGGCGGGACGTACGCCGCGCTGGAGCAGGCGGGCATCGAAGTGGGAAAGGTGGAAGAGCTAACCGGCTTCCCGGAAATGCTCGACGGGCGGGTGAAGACGCTGCACCCGGCGGTACACGGGGGGATCCTGGCGCGGCGCGATCTGCCGGAACACCTGGCTGCGCTGAAGAGCCACGACATCGAGCCGATCGACCTCGTCTGCTGCAACCTCTACCCGTTCGTTCCAACCGTGACGAAGGCGGGCGGCGTGCCGTTCGAAGAGGGGATCGAGAACATCGACATCGGCGGGCCGACGATGCTGCGGGCGGCGGCCAAGAACCACCGAGACGTGATCGTGGTGGTTGACCCAGGCGACTACGCGGAGATCCTCGATGCCCTCTGGACGAACGGCGTAGATGAAACGATGCGCCGCAAGCTGGCCTGGAAGGCCTTCCAGCATGTGGCCAGCTACGACAGTGCGGTCGCCGAGTGGCTCTGGGCGCAGGAGAACGACGAGGCGCCGCCGCCCGCCCTCACGATCCCACTGCAGATTGCCCAGGAGTTGCGGTACGGAGAGAACCCGCACCAGTCGGCAGCGTTCTACGTGGACCGCTCGCTGCGCGAACATGGCCAGGGAGGTATTGCTACGGCGCGCCAACACCACGGAAAAGAGATGTCGTACAACAACTTCTTGGACGCCGACGCGGCCTGGAACAGCGTGAACGACTTCGCGGCGTCTTCGTGCGTCATCGTGAAGCACACGAATCCCTGCGGCGTGGCGACGCGTGAAGACATGCTGGAAGCGTATCGCCTGGCTGTGCGCGCAGACGCTACCAGCGCGTTCGGAGGTATCGTGGCGTTCAACCGGGTTGTGGATGAGGC
>JBDSEP010000235.1:0-4945 GCA_039919985.1 Tepidiformaceae bacterium
GGTTGAATGCTACGTTGCCGGTCTCTTTGTGGGCGTAGCTGGCGTGTGGCACGGCTCCGAGCATGATGATCGAGGGGCCCGCGAAGCTGGTGGTGCTGAGGCTATCGGCCTCGGCGATGCTGACGAGACCCGACCATGTGTTGCTGGCGAGGGCGGAGCCATCGCCGAAGAGGCAGCCCCAGACACGCTTATGGGTGGTGGTGACGGCGGTGCCGGTGACCACGACGGGGAAGTCTCCGCCGTCGTGCGTGGCGGCGACGCCCGTGAGAGTGGCGACGGAGCCGCTGCGGCTCCAGCTGGTGCCAACCCCGGCCCAGACTCCGGCGACGCGTCGGAGGGTCTTGACGTTTGTTCCGACGCAGTAAAACAGGCAGGCATCGCCATTTGGGCGGTAAGCCGCGGCCATCCCGACGATCGCTGAGGCCTCGGTGACGATGGTGGTGGCGGCGGACCAGGAGGCTCCGTTGTCGGAGCTGGTGCGGATTTTGAGAGTGAGGGAGGTGTTGTCGACGTAGGCGAGGAGGATCTCGGAGGCTTTGGCGCACATCGCGATAGCGTTGCCGCTGGTGACGGCGACGATGTTTGTCCAGGAGGAGAACGTTGAACCGGGGCCGGGAGAGGTGACCCGGCTCCAGTCCAACGCACCGGCGTTGTTGCGCGCTCGGACGAGGGAGCCATCGTTGGCGACCACGACGGCTGTCGGAGCGTCGGCTTCGACACCGGTGTAGTAGCGGGTCCAGCGTGGGTGTTCGATGCCAAAGCGCTTAGCTGAGGCGGTGACCGTGAACGCTGGACGGCGATTCGGAGAGCGCTGGTGCAGAGCGAGGGACGCTGGAATCGAAACAACCATGGGAGCAAGCGTTCTGAAAGGGGGCGGTCATCGCCAAGACTGCGCTGGCGCTGTCGGCGTTCGCCTCTGGCCGGGCAATTGCTAAGCGTCGCCCATCGTGCCATCGTTGCCCGGCCCGCCGCCTGTGGCCGGCTCGAGGCTCCCGATGACAATTGCCAGCAGTTCCCAGAGCACCTCCGTCCAGGGCCAGGATGGGCCAATCGCCATTCGCCGCGACGCCTACGGGATCGCCCACGTCACCACCAGCAGCGCACGAGACGCCTGGTTTGGGCAGGGGTTCGTCTCCGCCGAGGACCGCCTCTGGCAGATGGAGTACGACCGCCGCCGCGCCGTTGGCCGCTGGTCCGAGGCGGCGGGGGGTGCAGGGCTGGCCGCCGACATCATGGCTCGCAAGCTCGGGCTCGAATCCCCCGCCCGCGCGGACGTCGAGGCGATGGGCGAAGAGACGCGCGCAATGTTCGAGGCCTACGCCGCCGGGGTGAACGCCTGGCTCCGCTCCGGCGCTGCACTCCCGCCCGAGTACGCCCTTACTGGCATCTTGCCGGAGCCCTGGGAGGCGTGGCACTCGGTCGCTGTCTTCAAGGTGCGCCACATCCTCATGGGGCTCTGGCAATCGAAGATGGCGCTCGGCGGACTGCTCGCGCGCGTGGGCTTCGAAACGTGGCGCGAACTGCGAATCCTGCCGCCGCTCGCCACCTCGCTCATTCTCCCGCCGGGCGGGCCGATCACGCGGCTCTTCGACCAGGCGAACGAGGAGATAGCGGCCGCCGCTGACCATCTAGGTTTTCTCTCGGAAGTGGAGGCGGGCTCGAACTCCTGGGTCGTTTCCGGGGCGCGCACGACGACCGGCCAGCCGGTGATCTGCAACGATTCGCACCGCGCGCTGGATGTCCCAAACGCTTACTGGCAGGTGAACCTTGCCTGCCCCGAGTTCGACGTCGCCGGAGCGACCTTCGCCGGCTTCCCCGGGTTCCCCCACTTCGGGTTCAACGGCAGCGTGGCCTGGAACATCACCCACACACAGGCCGATTACCAGGATCTCTTCGTCGAACGCTTCGAAGGCCCGGACGGGGACCGCTACCTCTCGCCCGCCGGTTGGCGCGAAGCGGAGCAGCGCAGCGAGACAATCACCGTCCGCGGGGCGGAGCCGGTGACGGTTGAGTGCTGGCGGACGGAGCACGGTGCGGTAGTCCACGGGGACCCCCGCAACGGTCACGGCATCGCCCTGAAGTACACCGCAACCGCCGCGCCGACCCACGCCTTCGAGGGGCTCGGGCCTACGGTCCGCGCGCAGACCGTCGAGGAGCTTTTCGACGCCCAACGGACGTGGGTGGACCCGGTGAACAACCTGGTGGCCGCCGATTCCCAGGGTAGTATCGGCTTCATGGTGCGCGGCGAACTGCCGGTCCGCGCCTCCACCGCCGGGCGCCTGGTACCGGTACCGGGCTGGACCGGAGAACACGAATGGACCGGCGTCGTGCCGTTCGAAGCGCTGCCGCGCAGCATCAACCCGCCCGAGGGTTTCATCGCCACGGCCAACCAGCGGGTAGTGGATGGCGACGAGCCGTACATCAGCGAGTTCTTTGCGCCGCCGGGCCGGGCGGACCGCCTGGTCGAGCTTCTCGGTGGAGGTGGAACGCTTTCGCCCCAAAGCGTTGCCGCATTCCAGGGCGACCTGACCTCCGTGCCCGCCCGCGCCTGGGCTACGTTCCTCGCCAGCCAGCAGCCGCTCGCAGGAAGCGCCGAGCAGGCCCGCGCGCTGCTCGGAAGCTGGGACGGCGAGCTTCGCGGGGAGTGTCCGGAGGCGCTGGTCTACGCCCTCTTCCGCCGTTACGTGCTGCGCGGATTGTTCGCGCCGATCGTGGGAGAGGAGACGTGGGCTTGGCTCACCTCGGAGGCGAACCCAGGGCTCGGACGCATCGTCGCGGGGCTCGCCAGCAACGTCGCGATGGGCCTCGCGAGCGGCGGCCAACCGCTGGGTGGCCGACCCTGGGCGGCGGTGCTCGAGCCCGCCCTCGCGGCGGCCTGGGAAACCTCCACGCAGATGTTCGGCCCGGATTCGAGCCAGTGGCGCTGGGATGGACGGCACACGACGGGGAGCAAACACCCCCTGGCGAGCTCCTTCCAGGCGGCGGGCGAGAGCTTCAACCCGCCACGCATACCGCTCGGCGGCGATGGGGATACGCTCCAGTGCGCCGGCTACGGGGCCAGCGGCCGCAACGATTTTGTGATCACGGCCACCTCCGTTTACCGGCAGGTAGTGGACTTTGCGGACCCGGATGGCGCCTCGTATATCGTCCCCGGAGGAGCCTCCGGGGAACCGGGGAGCCCCCACTACCAGGACCAACTCCCCCTCTGGCAACGCCACGAGCGCATCCCCATGGACCGGGCGAAGTAGCGCGGAGTGCCGGACCTACTCCGCGTCGTAGGCGGCCTGCAGGGCGGCGACATCCAGCTTGCCCATGCCCAGCATCGCCTCCGCCACGCGTTTCGCGCGGTCGTGGTCGCCATCCTTCATGAGCACGTCGAGCAGGTTCGGGACAATCTGCCAGGAGAGCCCGTAGCGGTCCTTCAGCCAGCCGCAGGGCTCAGTTGAGCCGCCTGCGGAGAGCGCCTCCCAAAGTTCATCAATCTCCTCCTGATCCTTGCACTTCAGGACGAACGAGACGGCGTGATTGAAGGGATCAAGGGGTCCGGCGTTTATCGCCAGGAAGGGCTGACCGCTGAGCGTGAACTCCACGACCTGGACCGAGCCCTCGGGCCCGCTCGGGGTATCGGCAGGCAGGGTGGTGACGGAGTCCACGTGCGAATCCGGGATGATGGTTTCGTAGAACTCGGCCGCCTCCTCCGCCTTTTCGGGGAACCAGAGATGAGGAATGATCTTCGGCATGGTGGCCTCCCAGCTGTTCCGATAGTCGCGTTACGAGCGCAAAGGAGTTGGGTCGACGAGGGACCCGGAGATCCATCTTACCCCGGGCTGAGGGCGGGTTCGATGATCGCCGACATGCTGCCCAGCGAGTTCTCCATCAGAGGGTCCGCGCCGAAGTTGTGGATCAGCTGCTGCTTCAGGCTGACTTCGTCCTTACTCGCGGTCATCACGATCGCCTGGCCGTTGGCATCGACTACGCAGGCGATCGCGAACCCCTTATCTCGGGAGTAGCCGAAGATCGCCCCGAGCATCATCACCACGTACTGGTAAGTGTGGTGGTCGTCGTCCAGGAGGATGAGGTGGTACGGCGGCTCGAGGTTCGTCTCGGTGGACTCATCTTCGAGGATGCGCGTGCCGGGGCTGGGCTGCATGGCCATGGATCATGCAGTCTACCAAACGCGCGGCGCGTGGCGTGAACGAGCGGTGCCACGAGGCTCTTCCCGTTCGGGGCTCCGCCGGGCGACGGTTTCGGGCATATCCCTGCCCGGAGACGCCATGTCCACCCGACTTCCCGCCGCCGAACTCCCGCTCCCCGCCCAGCTCCGCCGCCGCGATGAGGAGCGCTTGCGCCGCTACCGCGAGAACCTCGATTTCTACGAGGGCCGCCAGTGGCTCGGGCGCGCGCGAAAGGGCGAACGCCGCCTTACCTTCAACTACGCCAAGGCCTTCGTGGATAAGGTCACGAGCTACCTCCTGACCGGGAACTCCATTCAGGTGGAGGCGCGCGATGGGGCGACCACTGCCGGCCGGGAGCGCGCACGAACCGCGGAGCGCGCCCTGCGCGAGGTGGAGGCGGCGAACGCTCTGGCTCAGTTGGATTTCGAAACGGAGCTGGATTGCGCCGTCCTCGGTGACGCTGCCTTCAAAGTGATCTGGGATACAGCGGAAGGCGCGGTACGAGTGAGCGCGCCGGATGTGCAAGGCCTGTTCGCCTGGCGCCAGCCGGACGATCCGTCGCGCATTCTCGCTGTGGCCGCGCAGTACCGGCTCGAACCGGGGAATGACGCGCGCCAGCTGACTACCGAGTACTGGACGCCCGCGAGCTTCGAGCTCTGGCGCGGCGAGGACCGCGTGGAGCGCGGGCCTAACCCCTACGGCTTTATCCCCTACATCCTCTACCCGAACGTTCGCGAGCCGAAGCAGGCCTGGGGTTCGAGCGATCTGCC
>JBDSEP010000316.1:0-3258 GCA_039919985.1 Tepidiformaceae bacterium
AGCGCTTCGCCCTCCTCGGATTCGCGGAGGGCGGGCCGTACGCCCTGGCCTGCGCGTCGGTCCTGGGGGAGATGGTCAGCGGAACCACGCTGGTTGCGGCTCCGGAGTTCCCCTCCGGTTCGCCTCCAGGCGGCTTCGCATCGAACGTCGCGGCCTCGCTTACGAGCCTGCTGGCGCGCAGAGCTCCCGCCCTCTACTTTCGGCGGCTCCTGCGCGGAGCCGCCCCCGCAGACCGCGCGGCTCTCGCCACTGTGGCGGCGCGCCAGGCTGTGCTGCGGAGCGTGCGCGAGGCCTTCCGCCACGGCTCTCGCGGCGTGGCGGAGGAGTCGCTCCTGATCGCTCGCCCCTGGGGAATTGATCTCTCCGCCATCCACTCGCCGGTCAGCCACTGGCAGCCCGCGGACGACCGCGCGACGTCAGTGGCTGGTCCGGGAACGCTGGCGGCCGCAATCCCTGCGGGCGTGCTCACCATCACGCCCGCCGGCGGCCGCTACTGGCTACTCAATAACGCCGCGCAGGTGCTCGGGTAGCGCGGCGAGCTTCGGGGCTGGCGAATCAGGAGCCCGGGGATGACCCTGCGATTGATGTATCGTTTACCCATGGGCTTGATCGTCGAATGGTTGGCGGCACTGCACCACGAAGGACCCTCCGATGTCTGACGGCGTGCGCTTCTGCACAACCCCTGATGGCCTGCAGTTGGGCTACTCCACCTTCGGTACCGGCCGACCCCTGCTCATCGTCCCTTCCTGGTGGATGAGCCCTGAGGCGGACCGCAAGCGGCTGACCGGGCGCGACTTCTGGAACGACCTCCCGGCGGGGTCGCGGACCATCGCCTACGACCGGCGCGGAATCGGGGTCTCCACGCGCGAGGTGAGCGACGTCTCGCTCGAGCGCCAGGTGGACGATCTCCGCGCGCTGGTCGAGCAGCTCAAGCTCAGCTCCTTCGACCTCTGGTGCTTCGGAGACGCAGCGCCGATCGGCGTAACCTACACGGTCCGCTTCCCGGAGAAACCTGCCCGCCTGATTCTCTACAACCCCTGGTCCTTGAACGGGAGCGAGGCGCGGCAACGGGCGGCAGCCATGGCGCCGCTCATCCGCGCCGATTGGGGCCTCGCCAGCAGGGCGTTCGCCCAGATGCTCTACCCCAAGGGCCCCCTGGACGCCCAGGAGTCTTCGACCAAGGCGATCCGCGAGACGCAGTCTCCCGAGACGGCGCAGCGTTACCTGGACTACTGCACCTCATTCGATATGCGGGAGGAGCTGGAGCAGCTCGCTCTGCCAGTGCTGGTGATCTCTCGCCAGGGCCCGGGACGGGAACCCCTGATTCCTGAGGAGTCGTGCCGCCTCGTCGCCTCCACGATACCGGGCGCGCGCTACGTCGCCTTCGAATCGTCGAAGGCGATGTGCCCCTACTACGACTACCGCGAGTACCACGGCGCAGTCTGCCAGTTCCTCGCCGATAGCGGACGAGAGATGCCCCTGCACACTTCGCTCAGCAGGCGCGAGGTCGAGGTCCTTGGCCTCGTCGCCAACGGCAAGACGAACGCGGAGATCGCCTCCCTGCTCGTGATCAGCCGGTTCACCGTCGATCGCCATGTAAGCAACATCCTGGCCAAGACGGGCTGCGCAAACCGCGCGGAAGCCTCTCTCTACGCCGCTCGCCACTCACTTATCGGCTGACGACCCGCCTTTCCGCGTCGACCGAAGCCTTAGTAACAAGCCTTTGGTACGAAGCCCCGCACTCTGCCCGCGGAGCGCCCGGAAATCCCCATTTCTGGGGACGTTCGGGGCACCCTGCGCCGCCTATGGTTGTATCGCCGACGCTCCAATCGCCGGACAACGAAAGGGAGGGACCGGATGAGACCTTCGATCCACCGGCAAAAGCCGCATCCGCGCAGGGAGGTGGGCCGATGCCAAGGTACATAGTGGAGCGCACATTCCCGAATGGCCTGCACATCCCGATGACGGATGAGGGCGCAGCCACCTGCATGAACGTCGTCCAGAACAACGGCACGCTCGGCGTCACCTGGCTGCACAGCTATGTGAGCGAGGACAAGCTCCGCACCTTCTGCGTCTACGGCGGACCGACCCCCGAGGCGATCCGCAAAGCCGCGGACGAAAACGGCCTGCCCGTTGACCGCATCACGCGCGTCAACTCGCTCGACCCCTACTTCAACCGATAAGGAGATTCCAGTGAAAGCAAACACGATCCGGATCCTCGCGGCGGCCATCGCCGTCACCTCCATGGCTCTGCCGGTCAGCGGCGCGCTCGCCCACGGCGGCGACAATTCCACTTGCTCCGACCTCGCATTCCTGGGGGTCCACGTGCACGGCGACCATGTCATCCGGGACTACGTGAAGGGGCCTGATGGCACCGTGGGCCATGGCCAGGGCGCGTACCTCCCCGGAGGGCCCGGGCCGGGCTTCCATTTCACCATCGAGGGACTCGCGCCGGGAGCGTCCTTCTGCAACTCGCAGGCGCACCCCAACGGGTTCACCACCCCCAGCAACGTGCCCGTCCCCGGCAACCGTTAGTCATATTCCCCAGTCATCGGTCGGCCCCCTGCGCGGGCCGGCCGATGAACGTGACTGCGCTCCTTTCGGCGCCGTTCGCCACTCCTTTACCGCGCCTCCCCTTTCGCTACTTTGGGACAGACAGCGGGGAATAGCCTGCGGAAGCAGGTTGCTCACCTGGTGGCGTAAAACTCGGTGCACAGAGAGTGGGGGCCAATGTCACGAAGTCTTACTCACCCGGAACTGATCGAACAGCTGCAACGCGCCGACAGGAGTGCGCGCTGGCCCGAGCGGACATCGGAATTGCCTACCCCAACCGTCCAGAGCTGCCGCGTCTGCTGCGCCACGAGGTTCGCAGCAGAGCCTGACGAATCGGCCGAATCGCCAGAGAGTGCGGGGACCGCCGCAAGGAGCCCGGCGCGGAGCCTGTGATTGAACGCCATCGATAGTCCAACGCGCACGGCGCCGCTCGTCGCCAACTCCTTCCCCGGCTGGCCGCTGCAGACGGTTGCCCTGACGGAGGACGCGCGCGCCGCCTCGCTCGAAAGCTACGGGATTCTCGATACACCTCCCGAGGACGCCTTCGACGACATCACGCGCATGGCGATGATGGTCTGCCGCACACCGGTAGCAGTGATCAACCTGATCGGCGCGGAGCGCCAGTGGTTCAAATCGGGTGCAGGCCTCGATCTCGGCGACCTGCCATTCCTCTCCTCGATCTTCGCCCACACCACGCAGGGCAGC
>JBDSEP010000204.1:0-5037 GCA_039919985.1 Tepidiformaceae bacterium
GCTGCATCGATGCCGGCGCCACCACGATCAACATCCCCGACACGGTGGGCTACGCAATCCCCGAAGAGCTCGCCCAGATGTTCCGCGCGCTCTTCGAAAACGTGCCGAACATTCACAAATGCCGCGTTAGTTTCCACGGCCAGAACGACCTTGGCCTCTGCACGGCGAACACCCTGACGGCAATCCAGAACGGTGCGCGCCAGGTCGAGTTGACGATCAACGGCATCGGCGAACGCGCCGGCAACACCTCGCTCGAAGAAGTGGTCATGGCCCTCAAGACCCGCCAGGATTTCTTCGGCTTCGAAACGAGCATCAACACCCGAGAGATCTACCGCTCAAGCAAGCTCGTCGAAACCTACTCCGGGATGCCCGTCCAGTGGAACAAGGCGGTCGTCGGTAAGAACGCCTTCCGCCACGGTTCAGGCATCCACCAGGATGGCATTCTGAAGCTGCGCGAGACATTCGAGATCATGGACCCCGCGGAGATTGGCATCCCCCAGGGCACCCAGTTGATCATGGGTAAGCTTTCCGGTCGCCACGCCTTCAAAGTGCACATGGAAGAGCTCGGCTGGGAGTTGACCGAAGAGGAACTCAGCCGTGTCTTCAGCGCCTTCAAGGAGCTGGCCGATAAGAAGATGGAGGTCGACGACCGCGATCTCGAGGCGATCGTCAACGAGAACATGCGCAGCATGGAGGACGCCGCCTGGCGCCTCGAGATGGTGCAGGTTGCCGCCGGCGACCATTCCACCCCTACCGCCACGCTCCGCCTCGTGGATCCGGAGGGCAACATCCGCACGGACGCGGCTACCGGCACCGGCCCCGTGGATGCTGTTTACCGCGCCATGAACCGCATTACCGGGCTCACCCCCACGCTCTCGGAGTTCAGCGTGAATAGCGTGACCGAGGGCATCGACGCCCAGGGGGATGTAACCATCCGTATCGAACAGGATGGTCGCATCTACACGGGCCGCGCCGCCGATACCGACATCATCGTGGCCAGCGCCAAGGCATATATGAGCGCCCTGAACCGCATGCTGCTCGTCAACCAGAAGGTGCCGGTACGCAAGTAACGGCTGCCTCTTCGCCTCGCCACAGGGCTACCCGCCGGGAGCTTCGGCTCCCGCTGCGGGTGATGGCGGCGCTCTGTCTGCTCCCGAGCGCGCTCGTCCTGCTCGCAGGCTGCGAAAAGCCAGATGCCTCCTTCACCACCTCGCCCTCGCTCCGGGCCCTCGTGGGCACAACCGCCGGAAACGTCGTGTTTCACCCCGTGGAGACCCCACCGACAGCCGTCGAGCCTCCCCCTGGCTGGGAGTGGGAACTTGGACTGGCGCGATTCACGAAGTTGGAGAACGAACAGCCCGCGCTGCAGGTCGTCATGCAGGTGAACTCCCGTCCCGGCGCGGGCATCGAGCTTTGGCTCTCCGATTCAAGCGGAGTGATCGTGCGCTGGACCGCCGGCTCGACTGCGGTCTATGGCGGCGTGGTCTGCTTCCAGCTGCTCCTCGAGAAGGATGGGCAGGCAGTGCCGCTCGGTACCGCGAAGCATCAGCTGACTGTCGCCTTCCGCGAACCTGAGGGGAACGTCGTGACTGCGAAGACAGTCGAAGTGAAGAACACCACGCCGAAGCTCACCGGAGGCCCTCCCGCCCCGGGCTCGGAAGTCTTTCGCACCGCCCTCTCCTGTCCGCGGGGCTCGTAGGGAATCGGGCGATTGTGCTTAGCGAGCCCCTCCACGCCTAGATTGGCGTTTCGAACGCTTCGCGGACCGCTTGCACCGTCGTCCTCAGGGGGCCGAAGGCGAACGTCTCCCCCTCCACGGTCGCCCCGAGCCGCGTCACCGGCACTCCGTACTGCTCGCCGAGGTCACTGACGCGCGGCGCGCCACCACCTTGCCGGAAGCTGTCCGGGACAATGCTCACAACGATGCGTCCCTGGCCTTCACCGAAGAGCGCGGCGTCCAGCCTCCCGGGACACTCGGCCAATCCTTCGAACCCCACGCCGCCGAGGATCGCCGACTCGGCAAGCGTCACCGCCAGCCCGCCGTCCGAGCAGTCGTGAGCGGAGAGCAGCAGCCCCTCGCGGTGGAGCTGCAGGACCAGCTGCTGAAGCTTCCTCTCGGCCACCAGATCGACCTGCGGCAGCCCGGCCACCTGTCCATGCACCGCCTCCAGGTATTCGCTGCCTGAAAGGCTGCTGGCGGGCTGCGCCATCGCCGCGCCCAGGAGAAACACGGGGCACCCCCCCCGCGTGAACCCTGCCGTCAGGTGCTTCGAAACATCCTCCAGGATGCCGAGCATCCCGATCACCGGCGTCGGGTAGATAGGGCGGCCCTGGGTTTCGTTGTACAGGCTCACGTTGCCGCTCACCACCGGTGTCTCGAATACCGAGCACGCCTCCGATATCCCTCGCACGGCCTGGTTCAGCTGGTAGTACACCTCTAGCTTCTCAGGGTTGCCGAAATTCAGGCAGTCAGTCACAGCCACGGGCGTCGCACCGGCGCAGACAATGTTCCGCGCCGCCTCCGCAACGGCAATCGCCGCCCCCGCGTACGGGTCCAGATAGGCCATGCGCGCGTTGCAGTCAGTCGTCAGCGCGATGCCCTTCGTCGTCCCCGGCACCCGCAACACCGCAGCATCGCCCCCCGGCGGCACGACCGTGTTATTCAACACCTGGTGATCGTATTGCCGGAAGACGCCGCGCTTGCTTGCGATATTCGGTCGCGCGAGCAGCACGAGCAGCGTGGCCGTCGCCTCTTCCGGCGCAAGGTCTTGCAGCGAAACGAGCGAAAAACTGTTCAGCCGCATGAGTTCGGGCGGGCGGATGCCGTTGCGCTGGTAGGTGGGAGGCTCGGTGGCGATGAACACGGGCACTCGCGCCACCTCCACTCCGCCGTCCTTGATCACCACATCCGTGCCACTCGTCACCGTGCCGATTGCTTCGCAGTGCAACTCCCAATGCTGGAAGAGCGCTGTCACTTCGGCCACGTACTCCTTCTTGCAGACCACGAGCATCCGTTCCTGGCTCTCGCTCAGCATGATCTCGTAGGGAGTCATGCCCGATTCGCGACGTGGCACGTTCGCTAACTCAAGCTCCGCCCCGCAGGCCCCCTTCGCGCAGCACTCAACCACCGCCGAGGTTAGGCCTGCTGCGCCGAGATCCTGCAGCCCCACAATCCATTCGGCGTGCTCCGAGGCGAGTTCGTAACACGCCTCCATCAGGAGCTTCTCCATGAACGGGTTGCCCACCTGAACGGCCGGGCGCATCTCTTCAAAGCGCGCTTCTGGGTCCGTCCGGCTCGCCAGGCCGCTCGCCCCATGGATGCCATCGCGCCCGGTATCGGCTCCCACGAGGAGGAACACGTTCCCCTCGCCCCGCGCCTTTGCACTCTGCAGCTTGCTTGTCTCGGCGATCCCCACGCACATCGCGTTTACCAGCGGGTTGCCGTTGTACGAATCGGAAAAGACCACCTCGCCGCCTACGTTCGGGATGCCCAGGCAGTTGCCGTAGCTTCCAATCCCGCCTACCACGCCCTCGAAGAGGAAGCGGTTCTGCGGGTCGCTCGGCGGACCAAAGCGCAGAGAGTCCAGGATGGCGATCGGGTAGGCACCCATCGCGAAAATGTCCCGCACGATCCCGCCCACGCCCGTCGCCGCGCCCTCGAATGGCTCGATCGCCGATGGGTGGTTGTGCGATTCCACCTTCATTACCACGCAGAGCCCGCCCCCGATATCGATCGCTCCGGCGTTCTCCGCGCCAACTTTCGTGAGCACCAGGTCGCCGCCCGTGGGAAAGAGCTTGAGCAGCGGCTTGGAGTTCTTGTAGCCGCAATGTTCGCTCCAGAGCGAGCCGAACATCCCAAGCTCAACGGCGTTCGGCTCCCGCCCCAGCTGCTCCACGAGGAGGTCGTATTCGGCGAGGCTGAGGGCAACGGAATCGAGGGCGGCCTGGTCTACGGGCATACCTACAGCCTAGTGATCCCCCGCCGAAGGGGCGAGAGCGACCCCAACGCGGCACGCTTCGCGCCGGACCCGTACGCTTGCTCCATGGAAGCAATCCTCGCCGCAATCCAGCCGTACGACATCCATGGCACCCGGTACCTGCGCATCGCCTACTCCACTCGAGACCACCCGGACAGCGTGACGGAAGGCCGCGTCGCGCTCGAAAGCATCTACAAAGATCCGCAACCGGGCGACCGGGTGGAGATTCGCATGCTCCTCGGCGTGATCGACGACGTGAAGAAGCTTTAGCTCCGCTACACTGCGCACACTCTTCCCTCCGGAGTTCCCCCATGCCCACGGCGATCCACTGCGGCACCCTCATCGATGGCAACGGGGGCGACCCGCTGCGCAACGCCGTCATCGTCATCGAAGATGGCGCGATCACCGCGCTGAACGTCGACGGCTCGATCCCCGCGGGTGCCGAAGTCATAGACGCCAGCGGCCAGACCGTGATGCCCGGGATGATCGACTGCCATGTCCACCTCATGAGTTCGCCACCGCGAGGCATGGAGCAGCGTCTCGCCACGCCTTTCAGCCTCTCCGTCGCCGAGGCCCTCAAAAACGCCGAGACCTCCCTCGATTACGGTTTCACCACCCTCCGCGACGCTGGCGGCACCCCACGTGGTGTGCGCCTCGCCATCGACCGCGGCCTCTTTCCCGGGCCCCGGCTGCGAATCGCCGTGAGCGCCATCTCCCAGACCGGCGGCCACGGGGACGCAACCATGGTTAACGGCGTCCGTCTGCGGGTGCCTAACGCCGAGCTGCCCGACAACCTCGTCGACGGTCCCGAAGGCGCCCGCAAAACCACCCGCGAAATCCTCCGCGCCGGCGCCGATCAGATCAAAATCATGACCAGCGGCGGCGTCCTTTCCCCCAACGACGAACCCGCCGCAACCGGCATGACACCCGACGAAATCGCCGCCGTCGTCTACGAAGCGCACGCCGCCCACAAGACGGTCATGTCCCACGCCCAGGCCAACCAGGGCATCCTCAACGCTGTCCTCGCCGGCGTCGAATCGATCGAGCACGGCATCTACCT
>JBDSEP010000331.1:0-2865 GCA_039919985.1 Tepidiformaceae bacterium
ACCAGCAAAATGCACGCCTCGCGCCGCCCCGCTCCGACCGCTGGGCGTCGCGGGCCGCCATGTTCCGCCTGGACCCACGCCGCCAGCTCGAAGCGAACACGGCAGCGGTCGCCGCCTTCGTTGGCCCCGATGATCTGGTGGTCGACGTCGGTGGCGGCGCGGGGCGAGTCAGCCTGCCCCTCGCGCTCTCCTGCGCTGGAGTGGTTAACGTCGAGCCGTCCGCCGGAATGCGGACCGAGTTCGACGCCTCCGCCGCCGAAGCAGGCATCACCAATGCCCGCTGCATCGATGCCGATTGGCCGGGCGGCGCGCAGGGCATCGAAGGCGACCTTGTCCTGGTCGCCAATGTCACCTACTTCGTGCGGGATATTGTGCCCTTCGTCAGTGCGCTCTCGGCCGCCGCCCGGAAGCGGGTCATCATCAGCGTCTGGAGCGTCCCGCCGCCGAATGATGCAGCCTCGCTCTTCGAAATGGTGCATGGCGAGCGCCAGGCGCCGGTCCCCAACCACCGCGATCTGCTCCCCGTCCTCTGGGACCTCGGCATCCTGCCCGAGGTACGGGTACTTCCAGACGACTTTCGTTCAGCGCGCATGCCCCCGCCCACCGTGGACGACGCAGTGAAGCTCGCGCTCGAAGCGGCTTCCGCTCAAAACGCGCCCGGCGCCGAGGCGAAAATCCGCGAGAACTTCGACGACCTCTACGCCCCCTCGCCCGAAGGCTTCGTCCCCCGCTGGCGCCGTCCGAATCGCGAGATGCTCATCACCTGGCAGACAACCTAAATGTTCGAACTTGGCACGTCCTGGTGAGAGATCGTCATCCGTTCCAGCGTGGTTTACGCGGCGCTGTTGGATAGAAGGTGCAACTTCGGAGGCTCACATCCGGGTAGCTTAGTCCGATTCTTCGTACTTGAAGGAGAGGGCGACTTTGGCGCGGAAGAGATTCACCTTCCCGTCCTCCACCTGCATGTCGAGCTTCACCACTTCGGCGATGCGCAAGTCGCGGAGCGACCCGGCCGCCCGCTCGACCGCGTTCGACGCCGCGCGCTCCCAGGAATCTGTGCTCGTGCCCACCAATTCAATGATCTTGTAGACGCTGTCTGCCATCGCAATTCACCCCAAACGTTGGATTCTCTGACTCTATACCCATCGTCAAGAGCTTAGGGACAGTCTCGGCTTGCGGGGAGGCGCCGAGGTCCCGGCCAAAGTCGCCGCTATGGAGCCCCTTCGCTACCATCGTGCGACACAACCGCTAGCCCCTAGGTGGTTAGCGGCTAGAAGCTCTGAGGTCCCCCACATGCAGCTTGCTAAGCGCGTCGAATCTCTCCCGCCGTACCTCTTCGCCGAGATCTCAAAGAAGATCGCCGCCAAGCGCGCGCAGGGCCACGACGTGGTCACTTTCGGCATCGGCGACCCAGATCTGCCGACTCCGCCTCACATCCTCGCCGAGCTGCACAAGGCCGCCGACGAGCCCGCAAACCATCGCTATCCCGAATCCGAAGGCCTCCCCGAACTGCGCCAATCCATCGCTGATTGGTACGAACGTCGTTTCGAGGTGAAGTTCGACCCCCAGAAAGAAACGCTGCCGCTCATCGGTTCGAAGGAAGGCATCGGCCACATGGCCCTCTGTTTTATCGACCCGGGAGACATCGCGCTTGTCCCAGACCCCGGCTACCCAGTCTACGAAGTCGGCACCATGTTCGCTGGTGGCGAAAGCTACAAGCTCCCCTGCACCCGCGAAGGCGGCTGGAAACCCGACTTCGACAAGATCCCCGCGGACGTCGCGGATAAAGCCAAACTCATCTGGCTGAACTACCCCAACAACCCTACCGGCGCCGTGGCGGACCTCGATTTCTTCGAGCGCGCCGTCAGTTGGGCGAAGAAACACGACGTCGCGATCATGCACGACAACCCCTACTGCGACGTCGCCTACGAGGGCTACAAGCCGCTCTCCATCTTCCAGGTGCCCGGCGCCCTTGACGTCGCTGTGGAGTTCAACAGCTGGTCCAAGATCTACAACATGACAGGCTGGCGAATAGGCATGGTCGTCGGCAATGCACAGATGGTGGATGCCCTCATGCGCGTCAAATCCAACATCGATAGCGGCATCCCGCAGGCCATCCAGCGCATGGCCATCGCCGCCATTTACGGCCCACAGGGGTGCGTCGACGAGCACAACGCCATCTACCAGCGCCGCCGCGACAGGATGGTGGAGGTGTTGCGCAAGACAGGCCTGGAAGTCGACACCCCGAAGGCGTCCCTCTACGTCTGGGCGAAGCTCCCGGAGGGCGTGCTGAGCGCCGACTACGCCGCGCGGCTCATCGAGGATTGCTCAGTGGTAGTCACCCCCGGGCGCGGCTACGGGCTCAACGGCGAGGGCTACATCAGGCTCTCCGTCACCACCCCGGATGACCGCATGGAGGAGGGGCTGAAGCGCATCGAGGCCTGGAAGGGGCTCTAGCAGCGGGTGATCCGCTCGTTGGCGGACAATGCCACCCGCGGAGATAACGCAGAGGCGGTCTCGCAATCCACTACTCCAACTCCACCAGTACGTCCCCTTCGCGAACAACGTCGCGCTCACTCACGTTCACTGCCTTCACCACTCCTGGGGACGACGCGGTGATCCGATGCTCCATCTTCATCGCCTCGAGGAGAACGAGCGTTTCGCCAACCTCCACCACGTCTCCGACCGACACGCGCACGGCGGCGACCGTCCCCGCGAGCGGGGCCACCACCACGGTGGCTCCGGACGTCGCAGCCTGCGGCCGCCGGGGTAGTGCAGGCGGCGCCACCACTGCGAACCGCCACGAGCCGCGCGCTCCGGGTGCGATCTCGGACACTTCCACAGCGTCGCCGCCCGAGCAGCGCC
>JBDSEP010000181.1:0-4695 GCA_039919985.1 Tepidiformaceae bacterium
ATTCTGCATGGGAGGCGCGCTCAGCCTCTTCTCTGCCTGCAACAGCGGCGGCGATGTCGGCGCCTGCGCCGATTTCTACGGCGGACACCCGGCGGTCAAGTACAACTGGGACGGCCTGAAAGCGCCAGTTCTCGGCGTTTTCGCCGAACACGATGACTTCGTGAATCCCAACGTGCCGGTCTACGACCAAGAGCTCACCGCTCGCGGCATCGAGCACGAGTTCATCACCTATCCGGGTACCGAGCACGCCTTCTTCAACGATGAGCACCCCGAGCCCCAGTACAACCCTGCCGCCGCCGCCCAGGCGTGGGCCAAGACGCTCGAATTCTTCCGGGCGAAGCTCTAATGGCGCGCGCGAGCCGCAGCCCATTCGAGGGACGGTAAGTGGGAAAGCTTGAGGGCAAGGTCGCAATCATCACCGGTGGCGCCTCCGGCATCGGGAAGCGGACCGCCGAGGTATTCGTGGAGGAAGGCGCGCGGGTCATCATAGGGGACCTCAACGCCGATGGCATCGGCGCACTGATCGGGCAACTCGGCCATAACTACGTAGACGGCGCCACCCTGGACGTGCGGGATGAGCCCGCCATCGAACGCATGGTCGCCCAGGCTGTGCGGCGCTTCGGCCGGCTCGACATCGCCGTGAATAACGCCGGCGTAGGCGGCTTCTCGCCGGTCCAGGATTACCCGCTCGAAGATTGGGACCGCGTCATCGGCATCACCCTTACGGGCACCTTTCTCTGCATGAAGCACGAGGCGCAGCGACTGATCGCCCAGGGCGAAGGCGGGAGCATCATCAACATCGCCAGCCTGAACGCGATCCAAGCCACCGAAGGCTTTGCTGCCTACTGCGCGGCGAAAGCGGGCGTTGCCATGCTCACCAAGGTGGGCGCCCTCGAACTTGGCCGCTACAAGGTTCGAGTCAATGCTATCGGGCCCGGCCTCATCCACACGCCCGCTACGGAAGGAATGACCGGTACTGAGGGACTCGAGGATGCGTTCGTGCGCGAAGCGCCCATCGGGCGCGTCGGCGAGCCCGAAGATATCGCCCAGCTTGCCCTCTACCTCGCCTCCGATGCGTCATCGCTGATGACCGGCCAGACGCTCTACATCGATGGCGGCGCGAGCCTCAAGAAGTACCCGGAACTCTTCGGGTTCATGGGCCTGGGCTAGGCCGCGAGCCATCATCCGCCCGCTCGACACCTCCCTGATTTCCCGCTCTGTGCGCTACGTCTCTTGTCGCCACTTACCGGCGCGCACTACAATCGCGCATCTTCGGATGCCCGAGCGGGTAGGAGCTTTGAATGAGCAGCACCATGGACGCCCTGGTTCAAGTCCCCATGTTCCGGGACCTCAACAAGAAGGCGCTCGAACGGCTCGAGCGGATCGCCCGCCAGCGCTCCTTCAGCGCTGGCGATGTCATCGTGAAAGAGGGCGACGAAGGTGTCGGCTTTTTCTTGATCACCTCCGGCAAGGTGACGGTGACACGGGACGGGCGCGATCTGAACTCCCTGGGCCAGGGCGAGTTCTTCGGTGAGATGGCCCTGCTCGATAACTACCGCCGCAGCGCTACCGTGACCGCAGCAGAGGCCACCAAATGCCTCGCCCTGTTGCGCTCCGACTTCGTCGCCGAACTCCGTTCGAACGCCGATCTTGCGGTGGAGATGCTCGTCCTTATGAGCCGCCGACTGCGTGACGCCGACGAGCGGCTGGCGCACGACTAGAGTCCGCCCTCCTCAGTCCTCTAGGCGTCCCAACCGCCAATGCGGGCGAGGGGCGGTCGCGCCCATCACACGACGCAGTCGCATGCCCGTTAGCCGGGCAGTCTCTTTGCGCCTCCGGGCGGGAGTTGATGCCCGCGCCACCGCACGAAGAACGCGACGAGCACCGCACCGAAGAGGAAGCCACCGATATGCGCGAACCACGCCACACCGGCATCCGGATTGGCGGAGGAGACGATTGTGGCGTAGCCGGCGGCCAGGTTCTGCAGGAACCAGAGCCCAATCATCACCCACGCCGGGATCGGCAACGGGATAAAAATCAGGATGAAGAACGGGATGATCGCGCGCACCGTTGCTCGCGGGTAGAGCACGAGATAAGCGCCTAACACGCCCGCGACCGCGCCGCTCGCCCCGAGTATCGGCGTGACGCTCTGCGGGTCGGCGGCAATCTGCACGAGCGACGCCACAATCCCGGCAGCGATGTAGAACAGCAGATAGCCGAAATGCCCGAGCCGGTCCTCCACGTTGTCCCCGAACACCCAGAGGAAGAGCAGGTTGCCGAGAATGTGCAGCCATCCCCCATGCAGGAACATCGCCGTCACGATACTGATCAGGATCAGCGGGCGGTCTGGGCGCGGAACATCCGAAACACCGCGGAAGTTGTCGACGAACTCCTTCGGCTGGGTCGCCCACCGGCAGACGAAGCGGTCTGCAGCAGAGGGCAGCGTCTCGAAGCCGTAGCACTCGGCGTTGGTCTGGTCGCGGAATTCGCGCTGGGCCGCAGCACGTGTTTCGGGAGGCGAGTTGTCCAGGCCCAGCATCCCGGCGAACACCGCAACGTTGAGCAGGATGAACATGTACGTCACCCACGGCGTGGTACGCGATTTTGGGCTATCGCCGATCGGGATCACCCGCTGCGCAACCTGCCCTCAGGATCAGCCCCGCGCAGTACCACCACCATCTCCTCCGCGCCGTGGATTCCACGCACAATCTGCTTCTCGATGTCCGCCGTGCGGCTCGCCCCGGTGAGGATGAGGCAATCCCCGTCACCGAGGTACGGCACGAGGTCCGAGGGGTAGCGCACGATCGTCGCCCGGTCCAGTTCCACTACGACCCGCGTAGCGGCGAGTAGCGGCCGACGCGCAGCCTGCTCACCGGTGAGCAGCACGCTACCCGTGTTCGCGATCGCTGCTGTGGCCTTTAGCCGGCGGTCTCCGTCGAGCTTCTTGAGCTTCGAAACAACCGAGACGCCGAGACTTTCGGCGCGCATCCGGAAAAGCTCGACCGGATTCTCTGGGGCGATCTCTTCGATCCCGATCACTGCCGCAGGGCGGCGCGGAGGAGTGGCGGCTTCCAGTAGCAGGGGGTCGCGCACGGCGCCAGGGTCGGGCAACAGGCGGGGGTCGTCTCCGTGGCCGTGCGATCGAATCAGCCGGCCGCCGACGCGCAGCCCGATGCGCGCTACTGCGGAAGCGGCACGGGCCCGGGTCGCGCCGCCGAACCCGAGCATCCACGCTTTCCAGGCCGCGCGCTCCAGTTTGGCGCCGACCTCGCCCTTCCGCACGGCGTCGCCGCGCAAGTCGAGCAGCATCCGATGAAGCGGAATCCCCACCGGGCACACCTCGCTGCAAGCGCCGCAGAGGCTCGATGCAAACGGCAGGTCCGCGTACCGCCCGTCCGGCCAGAGTAGCGGCGAGAGCACGGCACCGATCGGGCCCATGTACGGCGACCCATACGAAAGCCCCCCGGCCGCCCGGTACACCGGGCAGCCGTTCATGCACGCCCCGCAGCGAATGCACTTCAGCACCTCGCGGTAGCGTTCGTCCTCCAGGATTCGAGACCGACCGTTATCCACGAACACGACGTGCCGCTGCTGCCCGGGGGCCGGGTCGGCGAGGAAGTGCGTGAACGAGGTCAGCGGCTGAGCCGTCGCGCTCGGTGCAAGCACCTCGAGCACGGCGAGGGCCGCCGCCTCATCCGCCACCAGCTTCTCCATGCCCGTAATCGCGATGTGCAGGCGCGGGTGGCTCACGCCCAGCGAGACGTTGCCTTCGTTTTCCACTATCCCGATCCGCCCGCTGGAGGCCACAACCACATTCGCCCCGCTGATCCCCGCGTCGCAATCGAGAAAGAATTCACCCACGATGTCCCGCACGAAACGGGAGAGCCGTTCCGGGTCGTCGTCGACGATCTCCGCGCCGCTGCGCTGCAATAGCTGGCGGATGCGCGCGCGGTTGAGGTGCAGGGCCGGCGCCGTGATGTGGCTAGGCCCGCGCCCTTCGATATCGACGATGTACTCGCCGATGTCCGTCTCGAGGAGATCGATCCCGGCAACCCGCAGGGCATGGGTTAGCCCCACTTCCTCTCCCACCATCGATTTCGACTTCGCCACTCGCTTCGCGTCGCCGAGCAGGCCAAGGATGATGCGGTTGGCGTCGTCGGCCGTGGCCGCGCGGTGGTAGCCGATCCCCCGGCGGGCGAAGTTCGCGCCCACCTCCTCGTGCAACTCCGCGAGGTGATCGAGTGCGTACGCCCGGGCGGCGGAGGCGCGCGCCTTCGCGTCGCCCGGCCCTCGCCTCAGCATCTCCGCCGAATCGCTGACCAGCTTGCGCATGATCGGCGTGACCGTGGCCGCGGGGCGTTCGCTGCGAATCTCCCTCGCGGTCCGTTCGTTGTAGCTCGTCATACGAGCGCTCGCGAGAGCAGTTCCGCCATCGTCCACGTCTCCAACCTTAGGCCCATGCCGCGTGCGCCGCCCTCCAGATGTGCAAGGCAGGAGTAATCGCCCGAGACCAGCACACGCGCCCCGGCGCCGCGCACATCGTCCAGCTTGGCCGTCATCATCGCCACGGAGACTTCGGGCAGCTTGACGCTGAAGGCGCCGCCGAATCCGCAGCACTCCCCCTCAAAGCTCAGGCGGCGCAGTTCGAGCCCCTCAATGCGCGCCATCAAAGCTACGGCGTCCGCGGTCACGCCC
>JBDSEP010000011.1:0-4867 GCA_039919985.1 Tepidiformaceae bacterium
CAGCGAGCTCTTTGAGCGCGTCACGGGCGGCCAGTGCGTCGAGCCTTGCCGGACCCAATTCCTCAACGCTGGCGGCGGCGTTGCGAAAGGCGCGGACGCGATAGGACGGCTCGTCCGCCCGCTCGAGGAGGAAGGCGATGCGTTTCAAAGCGGATGCGGGTTCCATGGCGACGATTGTCACCTCCGCGGTGCGCGCTGGCCAGCGTTCTCGATGCCGCGCGCCGCCGCGCGTCCTGCTACCGGTCCTGGCGGCGGGCCTCCGCGGCAACCTCGCCGGGCAGGACCGCGAGCACCGCATCGATCTCGGCAGCGGTGGTCGACTCGCCAAGCGAAAATCGGATGCTGGCCACGGCTCGGCGGATCGGCACTCCCATCGCCATCAGCACGTGGGAGGGCTCCCAGGTGGAGTTGGAACAGGCGCTGCCGGAGCTAACGGCGATTCCGTGGGCGTCCAGGCGGGCGACCAAAGCATCGCTCTCGATGCCATCGAAGGAAACGTTGAGATTGTTCGGCAGACAGTCGGTCTGGCAGCCGTTGAGTTGCGCTCCGGGGACATTGGCGAGAATTCCCTCACGCAACCGCTCGCGAAGGGCGCGCACGCCGGCGGCGCGTTCGGCGACGCGCTCGGAGGCGTGGCGCAGGGCTGCCGCCGTGCCCACGATGCCAGCCACGTTTTCGGTACCAGCACGCTTCTGCATCTCCTGTCCGCCGCCATGGAGCAGTGGACGGTAGGCTGTGGCTCGGCGCAGGTAGAGGACGCCCGTGCCTTTCGGGCCGCCGAACTTGTGCGCGGAAAGGCTTAGAGCGTCCACGCCGAGGGCGGCGACATCGAGGTTGAACCATTCGGGCGCCTGGACAGCGTCCGTGTGGAGGGCGATGCGGTGGTCGCGGCCCGCTCCATGCTCGTGGATGACGTCGGCAATCGCGGCGATGGGCTGCACGGTGCCCACCTCGTTGTTCGCGAACATGACGCTGGCGAGTACGGTTTCGGGGCGAAGGGAATCGCGGAATTCTTCTAGCGAGACGCGGCCACTGGCATCACAGCCGATCTGCGTAAGTTCGAAGCCGAGTTCCTCCAGGTGCTGGGCGACATGCAGCCCGGCGTGGTGCTCGATCGCTGTGGTCACGACATGATTGCCCGCCCCGGCCCGGCGCAGTGCGTAGGCGATACCGAGCATCGCGGAGTTAATGCTCTCCGTGCCGCCGCTGGTGAAGAGCACTTCGGATGGGCGCGCGTTCAAGCAGGCGGCCACCGCCGTTCGCGCGGTATCCACCGCCTCCTGGGCCTCGCGGCCCACGGAGTAGAGGCCGCTCGGGTTGCCGAAGCGGCCCTCAAGGTAGGGGAGCATCGCCTCGAGGGCCTGCGGGAGGAGCGGGGACGTGGCGGCGTGGTCGAGGAAGATCATGCGCGACCAAGCGTAGCAAAGCGCCGCTAGCGACGCGCGAGGCGGCAGCCGAAGGAGGGCGATGGCCGTTGGTAGCCGACTGTTACAATCGCCGCTCAGTCTACTTTCACCGGGAGCACCAGATGCTGCTACGCGATGTCCTCAACCACGCCGTCAAACTTTTCGGCGACAAGCCTGCCAGCAAGGACGGCGAGGTGGGCTACACCTACCACGAGATGTCCGAACGCATCCACCGATTGGCGGCGGGGCTGCTCAGCCTGGGCCTCCAGCCGGGCGACCATATCGCCATCCTCGCGAACAACTCGCACAGGTACCTGGAGACGTATTTCGTCACGGATATCGCCGGGATGCCGCTTTCGCCTCTCAACACGAGGCTGGCCGCGCACGAGTTCGAGTTCATCCTGAACGATGGCGAAGTGAAGGCGATCATCCTCGGACCCGAATTCGTCGACGTCTACAACGACTTCAAGGGCGGCACCCCGGACCTCGCACACGTGATCACGCTCGAATGCGAGGTGGAGGGCGGGGTTTCGTACGAGAAGCTGATCGCGGACAACGCGCCGCTCGGCCATTCCGTGCGCGAATGGGACGAGGACGACATGCTGAACCTCTGCTACACCGGCGGGACGACGGGCCTGCCAAAGGGCGTGATGCTCAGCCAACGAGCGATCGTTTCGAACGCCGAACACGCGATTCTGACGCTCGGCTTTGCGGAACGCGACATTTGGCTGCACGTGGCGCCGATGTTCCACCTGGCGGACGCCTGGGCCTGCTACGCGATCACCATGGTCGGTGGGCTGCACGTCTTCATCCCCGGTTTCGCTCCGCAGGCGGCGCTGGAAGCGATCCGGGATCACAAGGTGACCAAGACGATCATGGTGCCGACGATGATCAACTTCCTCGTGAACTTCCCGGGCGTGCGCGACTACGACTGCAGCAGCGTTGACCTGCTGCTCTACGGAGCTTCGCCGATGCCAGTGGACCGGGTGAAGGCAGCGGTCGAGGTCTTCGGGCCGAAGCTCTGCCAGGCCTACGGAATGACCGAGACTGCGCCGCTGCTGACGGCGATGAAGCTCGAATGGACGCATTACGAAGGTACGGAAGAGGAGACGCGTCGCCTGGCGAGCTGCGGGCGGGAGATCACGGGAGTAGAGGTTCGCGTAGTGGACCAGAAAACCGGCGAGGATGTGAAGCCGGGGCAGTTTGGGGAGATTGTGGCTCGCGGACCGAACGTGATGCTCGGCTACTGGAAGCGCCCGCAGGAGACCGAAGAGGCGCTGCGCGGCGGCTACATGCACACAGGAGATGTGGCCACCATCGACAAAAAGAACTTCATTTTCATCGTGGACCGGGCGAAGGACATGATCATCAGCGGCGGCGAAAACATCTATTGCACCGAAGTGGAGAACGCAATCTACGAGCACCCTGCAGTGCTTGAGGCGTCCGTTATCGGCATACCTGATGCGAAGTGGGGCGAAGCGGTGCTGGCAGTAGTGGTGCCGCGCGCGGGCGCTACGCCCACCGAGAGCGACATCATCGAGCACTGTCGGACGTTAATCGCCGGCTACAAATGCCCGAAATCCGTGGTATTCCTCCAGACGCCGCTGCCGAAGAGCGGGGCGGGGAAGATTCTTAAGACCGAGTTGCGAAAGCCGTACTGGGAAGGCGCCGAAAAGATGGTGAACTGACCAGCGGACCGCACCGGCGATTCAGAGGTCTGGGTAGTAGAGGGCGACACAGGTGGGGCAGAGTCCGTGGCTTAGCCTGGCCGGTGCCTCGGCCAAAGCCGCTGGGACAAACTCCCAGTCTCGTCCCTGCGGGTCGCGCAGGCGGCGGCAGCAACTGCACTGGACCACGTTGCCGTCGTCGTTGGTGAACGTTTCCACGGGGCGGAGGCTCATGCCGTAGTGCTGGGCGGCCGTGCCGAGGCTCTTCAGGCCGTAGACAATGGTCGCCCCAATCGGCGGGCCGTCGCCATCGAAGACCGGTGCGAATCGGGCTGTGCACTGGCGGACGAGGTCTGGGGTGTTGCATTGCGAGACGTGGACCAGGCCCGCGCCGATGGTGCTCGGCAGCGAGAACACGGAAGCCACGAGACGCTCGTAGTACAGGACGGTGTCGTCAGTCATCGCGTCGAGCCATCTGCTTCCTATTAGTTGCTCGGAGCGGGCGGCATTCGGGGCTCCCGGGGGAAGTACGGTATCCCAGCGTTCGTGCAGGTAGACGATTGTGCCCTCGGCGTCGAGCGCACAGGCGAGCCCCGATTCGGCGTCCAGCGCCTGCGTCAGTTCTACGCTCAGCATTTTCGAACCCTCCCTCGGGCGCATCGCCTTCGCAAGGCGCGAGCAAACCTCTATCCAGTGTATCGCGCGAGTGGAGGCGTCCGGCAAACTGCTCAGTCGTGGTCTGCGGCTCGCCGAAGCACCGCCTGTATCGCAGCAAGTTCGGCGACGGTGGCCGGGCGCCATGCGCCGCCGACTCGAGAGAGGGCGTCGCGCCGTTCGTCCCAGGGCCAATCCGCGATTGCCGCCATGGATCGATCGAATTCGAGCGCGACGCGCCGCACTTCGGCATCAGTCGCATCGCGAATAAAGGCCGTGACTGCCGCGCGAGCGGTGCGGTGCTCAGCGCGAAAATCCTGGTGGAGGTAGCCATCGAGGAAGCGCGCGAGCGCGGGGTACTGCCTGGCCGTGGGCCGCGAGGGCGCTGCCACGCTTACCGGTCCTCCGGGTAGCTCGTGAGCACGAACCAGTCGCCGCCGTCCCTGGTAAGCACGATGATCGCCGACTTCACTGCTTCCACCTTGCTCTCGCCACGTCGCAGGCTCCGGCCCACGGTTTCGGGCATCGAAACACGGAGGACGAGATTCTGGTTCGAGGTGCCCTTCTCCCAGGTAGCCAGTTGTGTCCTGCCTTTGGTCAGGGCGGCGGCGACCGCACGTTCGGCTGCCTCACGGTCGGTGTAGGTCGACGCTGCGGAGATATCGCTTTCGCGCAGAAGCCGGGCCTTTAGCTCGTCGTCGCTCTTGCCCACGTGGCGGGCGAGCGTGTGGCCGCCCTGCTCTTCGTCAGGCTGAAGATCGTGGCGTGCGGGGTTCGCGGAAGATTCGGCGGTGCGGGTGGCGGCGGGACGGGCGGTGGCGCGCGCGTTCTTCGATGTAGCGGGGTCGCGCGCATCGGCCGTGGCCTGCGCCGAAGGCTGGCCGTCGGCTGTGCCGGAATCGCGGTAGGTGAGGTAGAGATAACCGCCGACGACGAGAAGCCCGACGAGGGCGATCGGCAGATAGGTGCTCAGACGGTTCTTCATGCGGCGTTGCCCAATTCGAGGAGATGATACGACGGGTGAGGTCCGGGTTGCGGCCGAGGGATCCTCCCGAACGGACCCTCGACCTCCACCTAACTGGCCGTTCTTTGTGTAATGACGCCTCTTTAGCAACCGTTTGTTGAGACACGACGATGCGT
>JBDSEP010000026.1:0-2828 GCA_039919985.1 Tepidiformaceae bacterium
GAACATCTGGGACTGGCGATTCTGGAATAACGAGCTCCTCAAGAGCCGTTACGCCGTCAACGAATTCGAGATCGCCGAGTACTTTCCACTCGACGCCTGCATCGAGGGGCTTTTCGCCGTTACCCAATCGATGCTTGGCGTGCGCTACGAGCCTGCCCCCTCAGCCCCCCGTTGGCACCCGGACGTGCAAGCGTTCGACATCTTCGAAGAAGAGGGCAGCGAGCCCTTCGCCCGCTTCTACATGGATCTCTTTCCTCGACCGAACAAGTTCGGCCACGCGGCTGCCTTCACGCTTCGCCGCGCACGCACACTTCCTAATGGCGACTACCAGAAGCCGGTCAGCGCAATCGTCGCGAACTTCACGAAGCCTTCTGCCACGCAGCCATCACTGCTGCGCCACAGTGAGGTGGTGACCTTTTTCCATGAGTTTGGCCACATTCTGCACCAGACACTTACGCGCGCTCGCAGGGCTCGTTTCAGCGGCACCTCGACCGAGCGGGACTTCGTCGAGGCCCCCTCCCAGATGCTCGAGCATTGGGTCTGGGAGCCCAGCGTGCTGGCGAGTTTCGCCCGCCACCACCAAACCGGCGCGCCGCTCCCGCAGGAGTTCCTCGATTCGATGATCGCCGCCAAGAATCTGAACTCCGGGGTCACGACGTCGCGACAGCTCTTCTTCGCGACGCTGGACTTCGCCTATCACTCGCCCGGTTTCGACGGCGACACGACGGCCGCGGTTGAGGCACTCCATCCCATCACCGGGTTTCCCTTCCATCCCGGGACCCACTTCCAGTCCGGGTTCGGTCACCTCTTCGGCTATGACGCTGGCTACTACGGCTACCTCTGGTCGCATGTTTTCGGCGATGACATGTATACCCGCTTCGAAGCCGCAGGCACGCTCGACCCGGAGACCGGACTTCACTATCGCCAGACCGTGCTCGAACGTGGTGGCGCCGTGGATGGCGATGAACTCGTGCGCAGTTTTCTCGGACGGGAGCCGAACAACGTGGCCTTCCTGCGGGGGCTTGGACTCGAGGGCTAAGCCGTGGGGCTCGGCGCTTCACCGGCTGCCACAAAGCCCCGGCCGAGTATTCGCGCGAAACTGAGCGCGGCGACAACCGCCGCGGTGCTCGCGTAGATCGTGAGTGCCGGCACTGCCGTCGAATCGGTGCCGCTGGTGAGCCCGTGAATCAGCGCCAGTCCGTACGTGGGAAAGGCCAGGTAGTGAATCGTCCTCCAGGTCGTGTGGCGCATGTATCCGGCTGCCGCCGTGCTCGCCAATGTGGCGATAAGCAGCCAGAGCGCAGATGTCCCCATGCCCACCTGGATTGGCCGATACGTGGATGTGAACGGGACAAGGGCGTCCAGCAAGCTGAAGTGCACCACGGGGTCGACCAGGAGCGCCACAACATGCCCGACCACGAACGAAAGTGCCAGCGCCGAGCAGACTCGATGCGATTCAAGGACCAGCGTCAACGGCCCACCGCCCGGTCGGTAGCGGAAGTGCACACCGATGCCCAGGACAGTGGACGCCCACAACAGCAGATAGCCGGCGAAACCAGCGGCACGTTCGGCATCCCAGGTGGCTGTCCCGCTATCCGGGTCCTGAGTGACCCTTGCCGCAAACACGCCCAGGACAAGCCCAACCGCCACCAGGCCTGAGAGCCGCCAGCTCACCTCACGAACCCCGCGATTTCTTCTTCGGGGTCGCTACGGGCGAGGGCCCTGCTGCCGTCGCATCGGCCACAAACGTTGGCCCTGGTGCGGGCGTTCGGCTGGGTAGCGCTGGTGGCGAAGCCCTCCCGTCTGCCGGCGTTGTGGTCGCCGACTGCGAAGTTCGGCTCGACGCGGCCGAAATAGTCGTGCCCGTGGCGCTCGCAGCAGCCAGAACGCTCGCCGATGCTGGCTCGCCATGGCTCGCCGAAATCGCTATCCAGCCGCCTACAAAGCCGAACGCGGCGATCGCTCCGATGGCTAGCTTCAGCAGAGGGTGCCGCTCGCGCGCGAATCCAGGTCGGCTCTTGGTCATCTGCTCACTTATATCGGCAATGGCGCCAAGGGCCGGTAAGGTGGCGCAACACTGGGCGCCCCATCCCGCTTGACGAGTTCCCCAGGTCGGCCTTTACCTTCGTTTTCAGTCCCCTCGTCACCAAATGCATTCCATCTGCCATGTGAAGCGTGAGGGTGCTGGTACGGTTACCCAAGGAGTAGACGATGGACGAACAGAACTCCCAGGTGCGGCGAACCAACCTGTTTCAGCGCCGGACCACGCGACGTGCGCTGCTTGCCGGCGGCGCCACAGTTGCCGCAGCCGGGACCGCGGCCGTGATCGTCGGTGTTTCCGCCAGGTCTGGTGGCCAATCCAATCCTCCCTCAACCGAGAGCACTGCCCGAGCGGACGCCGCTGCGGCGGCCAGCGTCGCCGCGCTCGACAAAGTGGTTTCCGACCCGAATCGCCGGGCCGCTCATCTGCTGCGCCGCGCTGCCTTTGGCGGCACCGCTGCGCAGATCACCGAGTTCGCCTCCCTCAGTCGCGAAGACGCCGCCGACCGCCTGCTGAATTACGAGCAGATCGACAACTCGGCACTCGATGCGAAGGTGGCGGCCGCAAACTACGACTTCATCAAGATCGGTGATGGCATTCGCTGGTGGTACTCGCGGATGATTCACACGAGTCGGCCACTCGAAGAGCGCATGACGCTGATCTGGCACGGGCTGCTCACTAGCCAGACGAGCAAGATCGGCGGCCAGAAGTTCAAGCTCATGAAGGCCCAAAACGATCTCTTCCGGAGCAACGCGCTCGGGAACTTCGACATCCTGCTTCAGGCGGT
>JBDSEP010000045.1:0-6092 GCA_039919985.1 Tepidiformaceae bacterium
ATCAGCGGCGATGAATCGAGCGGTGCGTGGGTGGCGGCCATTACTTCGTTCGTGATGTTCACGGCCGGTGCGATCCTGCCAGTGCTTCCCTGGCTCTTCGTTGGCGGCGCACTCGGAGTCGCGCTGAGCGTCCTCCTGAGCGCGGCCGGACTCCTGCTCGTGGGCGCAACCATCACCCTCTTCACGGGACGGGCGCCCCTCTACTCCGCCGCCAGAATGCTCGCCTTCGGCCTGGTCGCCGCAGCCATTACGTTCGGCATCGGCCGGCTGATAGGCGTGAGCACAGGAGTCTAGCTTGGCGCGGCCCGGTCGCTTGCCTTTCGAGCCCCTCCTCAGGCATACTGAACGCTCTGGTGGCTAGAGCGAGGTGGTCCCACCCGTTCCCATCCCGAACACGGAAGTGAAACGCCTCAGCGCTAACGATACTGCCCGGGCAACTGGGTGGGAAAATAGGCCGCCGCCGGGACAAACAAAAACCGCCTTATGTAGGCGGTTTTTTCGTCCCCTCTCGCAAGCCGAGTCCAGGCGGGTAACTCTCACGCCCTTCGCGCGTTTCCACTCGTGGCACCATTCGTTTCGCCGGCCCCCAGCCGCCTTTCCACCGCAGGCTGTTCGCTTCCACGAAAGGATCGGCCGCTGCTACAATTGAACCACCCCAAAATCCCCTAGCCGGGCCACCCCTTTATCGGGAAGTCGCCCACAGACGGAGCACCCCATTGCCAGCAGATGACACCGCCCAAACCACCCCTTCCGAGCCGACCCCCGCAGAGACTCCCGTCGAGCTCGCTCCGCCCGTGGAGACCCCCGTCGCCCCAGTCCCTGTAGAGGCCCCTGCCATGGATATGGAGATGGACATGGGGGCGCTCCTCGATTCCGAGGCAGCCCAGCCCAGCCACCTCCGCCGCGGCGAAATCGTCGAAGGGATGGTGATGGGCAACTCACCCGATGGCCTCATCGTGGACGTCGGTACCAAGACGGAAGCCGTCATTCCCCAGAGCGAAATGCTCTCCGTCGGACTGGACGGCGCGGCCAAGCTTAAAGCTGGCGATACCGTCAAGGTCATGGTCCTCCAGCCATCCTCCGCCGAGGGCCACGCGATCGTCTCGCTGGACCGCGCCCGCGGAGAAGAGGGCTGGGATACCCTCGCCGAGCGCTACGAATCGGGCGAGATCTTCGACGCCCTGGTCACCGGCCACAATCGCGGCGGCATCCTCGTCAATGTCGACGGCGTAAACGCATTCGTCCCGCTCTCGCAGGTGGATAGCGTCCGCCGCGACGATCCGGACGCCGCGAACGCCCTCGCAAGCCTCGTTGGCCAGTCCGTCCGCCTCAAGGTTATCGAACTCAACCGCAAGCGAAACCGCGTCATCCTCTCCGAGCGCGCCGCCATGGCAGAACAGCGCAAGGAGCAGAAGGATAAAGTCCTCGATGACCTCGAAGAAGGGAGCATCCGCGTCGGGCGCGTCTCTTCGATCACCGATTTCGGCGTCTTCGTGGACCTCGGCGGCGCCGACGGCCTCGCCCACATGACCGAACTCACCTGGGAGCGCGGCAAGAAGGCGAAGGACCTCTACAACGTCGGCGATGAAGTACAGGCCTATATCCTTAAGGTAGACCGCGAAACGAAGAAGATTTCGCTCTCTCTCAAGCGCGCACAGCCCGAAAAGTGGGACACCACCGTCAACCGCTTCGTCATCGGCCAGATTCTCATCGGCCGCGTGACCAAGCTGATGGCCTTCGGCGCGTTCGTTCGGCTCGATGGGCCTGTCGAAGGCCTCATCCACATCTCCGAACTCTCCAACCGCCGCATTCAGCACCCGAAGGACGTCGTCAAAGAGGGGGACATTGTCCCCGTCAAGCTCGTCCGCATCGAAAAGGACCGTCACCGTCTCGGCCTCAGCCTTCGCCAGGCGCGCAGCGATTCCGAAGCCATGGGCTTCGTCTTCGACCGCGATGGCCAGGTGATCGACTACCCCGACGATGTGCGTGAGCAGTTCGGCCTGCCCGAACGCGAGACTCCTGCGCCCGGCAGCCAGCCCACCGAGCCGAAGTCCGCGCAGGAAGCGATCGAACGCGCCGTCGCGCGTGACCCGGAGCCGGTGTCGGCATTCGCCCACGCCTTCGCACAGGCTCTCGAAAACGCCGAGCCCGGCGCCGCCTTCGAGGACGCTGGCGCGATCGCCGCCGACGCTGCCGCGGTCGGAATCACGGAGGGCGCGGCCTCCACGGCTACCGCGGAACTTGCCGAAGCCGCCATCGCACCGGCTACGGAAGACGCAGAGGCAACCGAAGAGTCCAGCTCCGAGGAAACCGAGGCGGCCCACGAACCAGAAGCCGCCGCGGTCGCAGACGAAGCCGCTCCAACCGCCGAACCCGAACCTGAGCCCAATGCCGACGCCGCACCAGATGCCGCACCGTCAACCGAACCCGAGTCGCCCACCGCTCCAACCGAGGAAGCGAGTGTCGCCACGCTCTCAACTGAGGATTCCACCGACGCGACAGACTCGCCCGCCGTAGTCCAAGATGATCAGACAGACACTGCCTCGCAAGAGGCTGAGGCCGAAGCAATTCCCGGGGAGAAGGCTACGGCTACCTAAGCGCCCAACGGCGCGACCAGAGGTTGGAGACATACATGGCCGATCGATTTGACAAGTTTACGGAACGCGCGCGGCGCGTTCTCACCCTGGCTCAGGAAGAAGCTCACCGCTTCAACCACAACTACATCGGCACGGAACATATCCTCCTCGGTCTTGTGCGCGAAGGCGATGGGGTCGCCGCTAAGGTGCTCGCAAACCTCGGAGTCGAGCTGAACAAAGTGCGCTCTGCCGTTGAGTTCATCATCGGTCGGGGCGACCGCACGGTCCTCGGCGAAATCGGCCTCACCCCGCGCGCCAAGAAGGTCATCGAACTCGCGGTCGATGAGGCGCGACGCCTCAATCACAGCTACATCGGTACTGAACATCTCCTCCTCGGCCTCGTACGCGAAGGTGAGGGTATCGCCGCTGGTGTGCTCGAAAGCCTCGGCGTGAACCTCGAACGGGTCCGCGCAGAAACCACTCGAATCCTCAGCCAGTCCGCTCCCCAGGCAGCCGCCGCTGGCAGTGGTGCCCGCCAGGCTACTCGCACGCCCACCGTCGACCAACTCGGCATCGACCTCACGCAAGCCGCGCGCAACAACCAGCTGGACCCGGTTATCGGCCGTTCGAACGAACTCGAGCGGGTCGTCCAGATCCTCTCCCGGCGCACCAAGAATAATCCCGTGCTCATCGGTGAGCCCGGCGTTGGGAAGACCGCCATCGCCGAACTCCTCGCCCAGCGAATCGTCAGCGGCGATGTCCCCGAGACCCTCCAGGGCAAGCGTCTGCTGACGCTCGATATCGGCTCTCTCGTAGCCGGGACAAAGTACCGCGGAGAATTCGAAGAGCGCTTGAAGAAGGTCATCGAGGAGATCAAGGGTGCCGGAAACTGCATCCTCTTCGTCGACGAACTGCACATGCTTGTAGGAGCCGGGGCCGCCGAAGGCGCGGTTGACGCCGCCAACATCCTCAAGCCCTCGCTCGCCCGCGGCGAGCTCCAGTGCATCGGCGCCACTACCCTCGATGAGTACCGTAAGCACATCGAACGGGACGCCGCACTCGAACGTCGCTTCCAGCCGATCATCGTTGAGCAGCCCTCCGTCGAAGAGACGGTCGAAATCCTCAAGGGCATCCGCCCGCGCTACGAAGAGCACCACAAGCTCAAGATCAGCGATGCCGCGCTGACCGGCGCCGCCGAGCTCTCCGCTCGCTACGTCATCGATCGCTTCCTCCCGGACAAGGCGATCGACCTCATCGACGAAGCATCCAGCCGGGTGCGCATCCGCCGCGCTTCCACCCCGCCATCCCTCAAAGAGGCGATGAAGGGTCTCGAGAGCCTTCGCCGCGAAAAGGAACAGGCGATCAGCGCTCAGCAGTACGAATATGCAGCTGAACTCCGCGACCGCGAATTGAAGCTGCAAGAGAAGATCCGCGAAATGGGCGATTGGGACGAGGGCGAAGAAGGTATCGCCACGCCCGTCGTCACCGAAGAGGACATCTCCGAAGTTGTCTCGATGTGGACCGGCATCCCCGTCGCCCGCATCGCCAGCGAGGAGAGCGCTCGCCTGCTGAAGATGGAGGAGTCGCTCCGCGGCCGCGTCATCGGCCAGGACGAAGCCATCGAAACTATCTCCCGCGCCGTTCGTCGCGCCCGTGCTGGCCTCAAGGATCCACGCCGACCCATCGGCGTCTTCCTCTTCTGCGGCCCCACCGGCGTCGGGAAGACAGAGCTCGCCCGCGCCCTCGCCGAATTCATGTTCGATTCCCAGGAGAACATGATTAAGCTCGATATGAGCGAGTTCAGCGAGAAGCACACAGTCTCGCGGTTGGTCGGTGCCCCTCCCGGGTACGTGGGCTACGACGACGGCGGCCAGCTCACCGATACCGTGCGCCGCAAGTCCTATTGCCTCATCCTGCTCGACGAGATCGAGAAAGCGCACCCTGAGGTCTTCAACATCCTCCTCCAGATCTTCGACGAAGGCCGCCTGGCCGATGCCAAGGGCCGCAAGGTGGACTTTCGTAACACCATCCTGATCATGACCTCGAACGTCGGCTCGGACCTGATTAAGCGTGACTCGAACCTCGGCTTTAGCGTCATTGGCGAAGATGCTAAGAACTTTGAAGACCGCTACGCACGGATGAAAGAGAAGGTCCTCGCGGAACTGAAGAACGTCTTTAAGCCCGAGTTCCTGAACCGAATCGATAGCACCGTCGTTTTCCGCACCCTCTCCAAGGAGAATATCCGCCAGATTGTTGACCTCGAACTCCGCAAGGTGGAGAAGCAGCTCTCTCAGAAGGGGATCGGCATCGAGGTCACAGACTGGGCGAAGGATTGGCTGGGAGACAAAGGTTACGACCAGGTCTTCGGCGCCCGCCCCCTGCGCCGTGTCATCCAGGACAACATCGAGGACAAGCTCTCCGAGATGCTCCTCAGCGGCAAGTTCGCTTCTGGCGACAAGGTGAAAGTCACGGCCCAGCCGGATAACCCCGAGGCTGGCCTCGACGTCGAAGTGGTCAGCGAGCCCGCGCCGGTGGCATAAGGCTCGCGTTGTTGGCAAACGTTGGCGCGCCGGCGCTCGTCTCTACGGAAGCGATCGTCGGCGAGTCTTCGAATCCTCGGAGGCCTTAACGCCGACGCCCTAGCGCGAGCACCAGGCCATCGCCAGTTCGGTTTGACCGCGCCAGCCGCCTGAAGCTAAGATAGTAAGTGGCTCACCGTGCCCAGAGTTTTCCCCACACATTGTTGATGCCCTCAACGTCCCTCCATCTCATTCGCCCTTAAGTCCTGAAGGAGTTGCTACAGGATGACCGCTACGCGTGACGTGGTGCGCGGGGGATTTGTCCCCCTCGAAGTTAAGACCTACGGCCAGATCCCTAACGTGCTCGAAATCCCGAGCCTCATTAAAATCCAGCTCGATTCCTTCGACTGGTTCAAGCGAGAAGGCTTGAAGGAACTCCTCAGCGAAATCTCTCCGATCCAGGACTTCACTGGCTCCAAGATGGATCTCGTTTTCGGCGATTACGAGTTCCGCGCCCCCAAGCATCCAATGTCCGAGTGCCGCGAGCGCGATATGACCTACGCCGCGCCGCTCTTCGTCGATGTCGAGTTGCGCATCAAGGAATCCGGCGAAATTAAGGAGCAACGGCTCTTCTTCGGCGACTTCCCTCTGATGACAGACAAAGGCACCTTCATCATCAACGGTGCCGAGCGCGTGGTGGTTAGCCAGCTTGTCCGTTCTCCGGGCGTCTATTACACCATCGAAAATGACGCGGCCACCGGCAAGCGCCTTTGCCACGCCAAGCTCATCCCCAACCGCGGCGCCTGGCTCGAATTCGAGACCTCCAACCGCGACGTCCTTTATGTGAAAGTCGACCGCAAGCGCAAGATTCCCGTGACCACGCTCGTCCGCGCGATAGACGTGCCCGGCCTGCTGCCGGGTGATAAAGACAACCCGCGTTTCGCCAAGTACTTCAAGGCCGTCGAGGCTGGCGATGATAAGGCCCGCGATTCGGCCG
>JBDSEP010000048.1:0-5287 GCA_039919985.1 Tepidiformaceae bacterium
GAGGCATCCACATGGATAGCGGGAATTTTCGCGGCTTCGAAGTGGCCATCCAGGACCCCGGCATCGCCGTCTTCACCTTCAACGAGCCGGAGCGCCTGAACGGCTTCACCCAGGAATGCAAGCGCGATATGACGGAGATGCTAGTGCAGGCGCAGATGGACGACCAGGTGCGCGTCGTTGTCTTCACCGGCAGCGGGCGCGCGTTCTGTGCGGGAGACGACCTGAGTGGGCGTCGCCCGCCGGACCGCCCCGGCCTCGTGCCAAAGATCCATGGCGGCCACCACAACGAGATCGGGACGTACGAAGGGCTGCGCCAGATCTCACAGCCGCTCAACGTGGCGGTCCGCAATCTTGACAAGCTCTGCATCGCGGCGATCAACGGCGTCGCCATCCAAACGGGGCTTTCGCTGGCGCTGGCCTGCGATTTCCGCATTGCTGCGCGAGAAGCGCGGCTCGGCAGCGCCACGCTGCGCTTCGGCCTGCTGCCGGATGAAGGCGGCCAGTTCCTGCTGGTGCAGCTCATGGGTGTGGCCAGGACCATGGACTTCTTGATGCGCAAACGCATCGTCTCGGCGGAGGAGGCGCTGGAACTCGGATTGGTCCACGAAGTGGTGGAGGGCGGAGCGCTGATGGAACGCACCATCGCGTTGGCCACCGAACTGGCGAACGGTCCCCAGGTCTCCATGCGGTTGCTCAAGCGTTCGATCTATAACGCAGCGGAGATGACGTTCACTCATGCCCTCGACGAGATCGCCGCGAAGACGGCGATCTCTGACCACCACCCGGACGCTCGCGAAGGGGTGGCTGCCTTCCGCGAGAAGCGCCCGGCGAACTTCAACGCCTGGATCGGGAAGCGCGGTTAGCCTCAGCGCCCCGTGGCCGCGCGGAGGCGCGACCATCGGCCGGGCTCCCCGCGGGGTAGACTCTGGCATGGCCAGTTTCACCGACCGCTACGAACTCTCGCTCTCCACCAGCTCAGCTGCCGCCGCGGAGCTCTACTCGCGCGCCGTGGACTTTGCGCTCGCTTCCGATTCACCAGCCGAGGCGACGTTCGACGATGCAATTGCCGCGGACGAGGGCTTCGCGCTGCCGCACGCCGGGAAGGCACGACTGGCGCAATTTCGCGGGGATGCCGCGACCGCCCGTGCCGAGGTCGACCGCGCCCGCGAGCTTGGGGCGGGCGCCAGCCGCCGCGAGCAACAGCATATCGAGAGCCTGGCCGCGGCGATCGGCGGCGACTCGCCGCGAGCGCTGGTGCTCCTCCACGAACATATCGCGGAGTTCCCGCGCGACGCCTTTGTTCTTTCGCAGGCGTGTGGGGTCTACGGCCTCATCGGTTTCAGTGGACGCACCACGCGCAACGACGAGCAGTTGGCGCTCGTCGAGGGGGTCGCCGAGGCGTACGGCGAGGACTGGTGGTTCCTCTCGCAGCACGCATTCGCCCTCAACGAACTCTTCCGGCATGAGGAGGCGCGCGACCTGACCGAGCGTTCTCTGAGGCAGAATGCGCGCAACGGCCACGCCTCCCACGTGATGTCCCACGTACACTACGAAACGGGCGACGTGGCCGGCGGCGTCGCGTTCCTGAACGACTGGATGCCCGGCTACAACCCCGGCGCGCAACTCTTCGGGCACCTCAATTGGCATCTCGCGCTCTTCGAATTGGCCGCCGGCAACACGGAGCGGGCATTGGAGGTGTACAGCACGGTTCTCCGCCCGCCGGGCCCTCCCGGGGCAACGGCGCTCGGGGTGATTGCCGATTCGAGCGCGCTGCTCTGGCGAGCGGCGATCAGCGGGGTGGATCCGGAGTCGTTGCCCTGGAGCGATGTGGCGGAGTTCGCCGCCAGGTCGTTCCCGCGGCCGGCGATAACCTGGGCGGATATGCACTGCGCGTTGGCCTACGCCGGGGCGAACGATTCGGCGCGCCTCGGACAGCATATCGATGCGCTGCGGGAGCGGGTGGAGGCGGGCAAGGTAGTTGCCGGGCCGATGGTCGTGAAGCTCGCCGAAGGCATCGCCGCCTACGGGGCAGGCGACTACGAGACGGCCGTTTCGCTGCTCGAACCGATCGCCGCCGAGGTGATCCGCATCGGAGGGAGCCACGCTCAGAGGGATGTGTTCGAAGAAACGCTCCTCGAATCGTACCTGCGCGCCGGCTGCTTTGAGCAGGCGGAGGCGCTTCTAAGCGCGCGCCTGGATCGACGGCCCAGCCCGCGTGATGAAGCCTGGTTCACGCGCCTCCACGCCACGAAGATGAGGGCGGCGCAAGCCTGACCAGGCGGTGCCGCCCATGAACCGTTCTCGCTAGCGCCCGGCGAACGCCACCTCGGCGTAATGCTTGAGCGCGCCAAGCGCCTCGTCCGCACCTTCCGGGCGGAGACCGAAGATGATGCGGTCCACGCCGATCTCTTCGTACGCCTCGATAATCGCGGCCTGTGGAGGCGCGCCGAAGATGGAGACCGGGATATGCCCACGTCCCATCTCCTTGGCCCGCGACTGAAGCTCGGCTATCCGCGCCTTGAGATGATCCATCCCGCCCATGCGGCCGCCGATGGGCATCCACTCGTCGCAATACTCGAGCACCCGGTCAAGCGTCCGCGCGCCATCGCCACCCATCATGATCGGCGGGTGCGGGTTGCGGGCCGGCTTGGGCCAGGACCAGATCGGTTCGAAGTCGACGAATTCGCCGTGGTATTCGGCTTCATCCTTCGTCCAGATCTCTTTCATTGCGAGGATTCGTTCGCGCAGGATCTTCCAGCGCAGCGAGGGCTTGGTCCCGTGGTTCTCCATCTCCTCTTCGTTCCAGCCGCCGCCGATGCCGAAGAGCACCCGGCCGCCGGAGAGGAAGTCTGCGCTGGCCACCTCCTTCGCGAGCGTAATCGGGTCGCGCTCCATCACCAAACAGATGCCGGTGCCGATGAGCAGCGTCTTGGTCACCGCGGCGGTCGCGGCGATAGCCACGAAAGGGTCCAGCGTGTGCGAATACTCCTTGGGCAGCGGCGCCCCGCCCGGCCAGGGTGTGCGGCGGCTGGTGGGGATATGCGTGTGCTCGGGAAAGAAGAGCGAATCGAAGCCAAGCTCTTCGCAGGCAGGTCCGAGTTCAGTCACAGGTATGGCGTAGTCGGCGGGAAACATCTGGATTCCGAACTTCACGGTGCAGGCACTCCAACGGTAATGACCGCATCATAAGCCAGCCGAGTGGCCTCCGGAGAACGGAGGCGCAACACGAAGCTCGGACCGCGACTCAGCCCTCGATCACCGCGCGTAGCGTTTCGCGCAGCACTGCGAGCTCGTACGGCTTCTGCACGAAAGCGGCGATGCGGCCGCGTTCGAAGCTCGGGCCTGCATCTATCTCGCTGTAGCCGCTCATCAGTACGACCGGAACATCGGGCCGAATGGCGGCGATGCGGTCTGCGGCCTCGGCGCCGTTCATCCGCGGCATCGTCATGTCCATCAATACGCACGCTATTTCGTGGCTGTGCGCTTCGAAATACTCCACCGCTTCCTGTCCGTCGCTGACCTCTATGGGTTCGAAGCCGAAGAGGCGGAGCGCGCGAGCGGTCACCTGGCGGACGGTAGGCTCGTCATCGGCGATGAGGATGCGGCCGGAGCCGCGCCACGGGACAGGCGCCTGGGGCGTTGCCGGCAGGACCGCCGTCTCTGCAGTGGTGGCGCCCGTAGCTACTGGCAGGAGCAACCGGAACGTGGCGCCTTCGCCTGGCGCGCTCGCTACGGTGAGGGCGCCGCCATGCCCGCGCATGATGCCGAGCACGGCGGCAAGCCCGAGACCCCGGCCGGTGAACTTTGTGGTGAAAAAAGGATCGAAAATGCGCTTCAAGGTCCCGGCGTCCATGCCGGCCCCCGTGTCGCTCACATCCAGGTAGATGTACGGGCCTTCGGGCAGGTCTGGCGCGAGCCACGTCTCGGCAAGATCTTTAGCGCTCGCCTCAATGCTTCCCGTGGTGATTGAGATTGTGCCCTCGCCGCCGCCGATCGAATCCGAGGCGTTGACCACCAGGTTCATCACCACCTGACGAATCTGGGTGGCATCCGCCTCCACGACCGGAAGGTCGGGCGCGAAATTATAGGCCACACGAACGCCTTTCCCGATGGAGGAACGAAGCAACTGGGCGAGCTCTTCGACCAGCGTGTTCAGGTTGAGCTGCTGAATCACGAAGCGCCCCTTGCCCGAGTAGGCCAGCATCTGGCGTGCAAGTTCAGCCGCGCGCTGCCCCGCAGTCTGGATGTCCTTGAGCGTCTCACGCGCAGGTGATGAAGGTGAGATCTCGGAAAGCGCGAGCCCCGCGTTGCCCAGGATTCCCACGAGCAGGTTGTTGAAGTCGTGCGCGATGCCACCCGCGAGGACGCCCAAGCTCTCCAGCTTTTGAGCCTGGAGCAAGGCCTCCTCCGTCCGCTTGCGGTGCGTCACGTCCCGCGTCACGATGACTACACCGGCCACTTCGCCGGGCGCGGAGACAACCGGGTAGTAGGTGAATTCGAGTGTGAGGGGGCGACCCGCCGGCGTTATTCGTTGGCTCAGCACGGTAATCGTCTCGCCCGTGAGGCAGCGCGCCAGGTAGTCGCTGATCACCGCCCCCGCCTGGACTGAAAGGTGTTCGACGAGCAGGTGCCCGGCGACCAACGGTTCCACTCCGGCCTCGTCTCTCAGGCGGGCTAATGCGCCGTTCAAGGCGACCACCGACCCATGCCTGTCCAGCAGGACGATGCCGTCTTCTGAAGATTCGAAGATCGCCCGCAGGTTCGCTTCGGATTGGCGTACCGCCGCCTCCTGGCACTTCTGCTCGGTGACATCGCGGCTAAGGATGGCGACGCCCGACACCTCCCCCGAATGCAGCTGCACCGGGTAGTACGTGAGTTCGAAATTGACGGCCGACCCGGCTCCGTCCTCGTAGTCGCTCTGGGCGGTGAACGATTCGCCGGCGAGGGCGCGGGCCAGCCGATCCGTGAGCAACGCGCGGTCTCCGTCCGGCAGCAGGTCTGCCAGCTTCGAGCCAGCCAGTAGCGGGACGCCGAAGCGGTCACTGTGGCACTTTTCCGCGGCGGGGTTGGCTGACACAACGCAGCCGTCACAGTCCAGGAGCACAATCCCCTCAGCGGCGGATTCGAAGATAGCGCGGAGATTGGCCTCAGATTGCCGCACCGCGGCCTCTGCAACTCTACGCTCGGTGACATCGCGCGTGATCATCACCACACTGGAGACCTGGCCGGGCTGCGGTTCGACGGGATAGTAGGTCAGCTCCCAGGTGATAGTCCGGCCGCCAGGGCT
>JBDSEP010000108.1:0-2502 GCA_039919985.1 Tepidiformaceae bacterium
GAGACCACTACCAGCCAACCGACATTCAGCACGGAATAGGAGCGTGCGCCGATCAGTTCGATCAGCGCGTAGATGATGGTGGCGTGCACCAGGTAGAGCGCGTACGACCACTGTCCGAGGAGGACCATCGGTTTCGCCGCCAGCAGGGACGTCCGGCGCGCCAGGTCTCGCTGGGCGGCGGCAGCGATAAGCAGCGCGAAAAGCACGGCCATCGCGGGGTAGTGTAGGTCGGCGATGCCAATCTGGAGCGTGGAATCGAGGCGGGGCGCCACGCTGTAGTAGAGCATGAACCACGTGCCGAGCAGCAGGGTCGCGGGGATAATTCCGATCGGAATGCGCACGCCGCGGCGAAGCGCCGAAGCGAGCGCCATGCCCACGAGAAACTCGCCGACCCGGAAGATGGGGGAGACGTAGAGCAGCCACCCGGCGAAGCGCGCGGGCCAGTCAATCGCGAGGTCGGCGACGACGTAGAGCGCGGCGAGCACCAGCGCGGTGGCTGCGGCCAGCAGCGCCAACCCGGCAGCGAGCGTTTTGCGCACGAGCAGGGGGTGGATGGCGTAGAAGAAGAGTTCGCAGGAGAGCGACCAGGATGCCGGGTTACCCGCGAAGTAGGTGCTCACAGTGGGCACCCAGGCGTGGAGGAGGAAAACGGAGAGGATGACGCCCGTCCAATCCATTGGCAGATCTCGCCACATGTAGAAGACGGGCACGGCGAGGAGCGTGGTCACGAAGTGCAACGGCCAGACCCGGGCGAAGCGGCGCCAGTAGAAACGCGGGGCGGTGTCTCCCGGCACGAAGGACCAGGTGAGCACGAAGCCGGAGAGCACGAAGAAGAAGCTCACGCCGGTGGTGCCGAATCCCGCCCAGTGCCAGATCAGCGGGAGCTGCGCGAAGTTCGTGAAGTGGTGCATGAGCACCATGAAGGCTGCGAAAAAACGCAGCCCGGTGAGCGAATCGAGCCGCGGGAAGTCAGCCGGGCGTTCGAGCAGGGACACCTTTGGAGCGCGAGCGGCGGTTGCAACAGCCATCCCCCGGAGTGTACCAGCCGCTAACTTGCCTGCAGGAACTCCACCCAGTTGCCATCCGGGTCTTCGACGATAGCGATAGTCACGCCGGGGCGGAACTCGCGCACGGGCACGGCGATCTTGTATCCCGCGGCCTCGCAGCTATCGGTCAGCTCCTGAATATTCGAAACGCTGATCGTCCAGTAGCGATAGCCGGTGCCGCCCTGGATGCCGCCGAGCGCGGCTTTCGCTTCGGGCATCTTCCCGGGCGCGATGACCTTGATCAGGCTGGTGCCGCAGAGCAGCCGGTGCATCACCGAGCCGCCGCCCATCGGCATCTCGCCCTCGTACTTGAAGCCGAGCGTGTCGCGGTAGAAGGCCAGCGCCTTCTCTGCGTCCTGGACGATAATTCCCAGGTCGATCGAGTCTTTTGTCAGTTGAATGCCCACGGTTCGCCTCCCAAGATTTCGGTAGGGCGGAGCATACGTGAACGGACTGTCCGGCGTACTAGGGCGAGCGAAGGGCGGGGATCAGTAACCGAGCTGACGGCGGGCGCGGTCGTACTCCGCTCGCACGTGGGCGTTACCGAGCGTCTCCCAGGCCTCGCGGTTGCGGCGGCTACGCTCGGTCACCTCGGCGGCGGAAAGCTCCTTGGCCGCCGCCAACTCGTTCGCCCGCTCGTTCAGGGCCTGCAGGATCTCGCGGACCGATGCGTTCGCGCGGACGCCGAGATGTTCGTACCAGTCCGTGCGGGGGTCGCCGGTGAAGTGGCGTGGGCCTGGCTGCCGAGCATTGACGCGCCCGCGAAAGGGGGCTGAGGCGCGCTCCTCTTCGAATACCGAGCGTCCGCCATCGCCCGCCGGCGGGGGGGCCGGGCCCGCGCCACGGGACGATGGAGGCGGGCGGCGGGGTCCCGTGCGCCCGCTCCACGCCTGTTGCTGGGGGGCGCGTCCGCGCGGCCGGGCGCGGTCGAATTCCGCGCGCTGCGCAGCATCGCTGAGCACGGACCAGGCTTCGTTGATCGATTGCATCCGAGCCTTAGCGGCAGACGATTCGTTGCGGTCTGGATGGTGCTCCTTCGCCAGCCGCCGATAGGCCGAGCGAATCATCGAAAGCGAGGCATCGGCGGGAACTTCCAGGGTGGCGTAGTAATCCGGCTGCACTGCTGCTATCTAACTCGAATCGGCGCTACGGGGGCAAACGGCGTGGGGATGGCTGGGAGTTGGCGCATACAAGCGGCGAGGCGCGCTGTTTACACGCTCTTTCGTGTCGTGGGGGCTCGTTAACCGCTGCCGAACAGCCGAAGCTGATACCGTCGAACGTATGCCTCGTCTCATCGCTGCTCTTGCCCTGGGTTTGGCCGCGCTCGTCGTAGCCGGCGGTTCAACTGCGCCCTCCCCGGCGAACGCCAACGCGGCGGCGATCGATTGGCAGGCCTGTGGCAGCTTCCAGTGCGCCACCTTCGAGGTGCCCCTCGATTACGCCAATCCCTCCGGGA
>JBDSEP010000109.1:0-4875 GCA_039919985.1 Tepidiformaceae bacterium
CTCATCTTCTCCGCCACTCCTTCGCCACCCACCTGCTGGACGGCGGCGCGGATCTGAGAATCGTGCAGGACCTGCTCGGTCACAGTTCGGCCAACACCACGCAGATTTACACCCACGTTAGCCAGGCGCGGCAGGCCAAAGTGAGCGCGGCGGCATGGGAGAAGATTGCAGAGCAGGCCCCGGAGAAACCGCGACGGCGAAGAACCACGGCCTGAGAGCGTCTTCGCGCTTACGAGTGGTGGTGCGCTGGCCAGCGAGAGCGGCGGTTGCCTAGACTGGCGCATGACTGACGCACTTCCCGATACCCGCTGCGTGCTCCTGTTGGTCCATGGTCCAAATTTGAACTTGCTGGGCGAACGTAATCCAGCGGTTTACGGCACAACCACATTGCTCGATATCGAGGCCGACGTGGCGGCGGCGGCGGGTGCGCGGAATGCCGGCGTTCTCGCCTTCCAGAGTAACCACGAGGGCGCGCTCATCGATTTCCTGCACGAACGGCGCAAGCTGGCCGATGGGGTGGTTATCAATGCGGGCGCCTTCACCCACACCTCCGTCGCCCTGCGCGATGCCATAGAGGCTATAGCGCTGCCGGTCGTGGAGGTCCACCTCTCGAACACGCATGCGCGCGAGGGCTTCCGCCACGTTTCGATGATCGCGCCGGTCTGCCTCGGACAGGTGACCGGCCTCGGGCGTGGCGGCTACACTGTCGCCACCAATCTGCTGCTCGATCACCTTGGCGCGCCACCGCCGATCCAATTCTGAGCGGCCCGGAGAGAGTGGAGATGCCCGACCGGCTGACCAGGATCCGCGCCGCCATGGCCGAGCACGGCCTCGATGGGCTGATGATCTCGGCGCCGGGCGAAGAGAATCTCGGCGCAGAGACGCGCTCCTACGTGGCCGGCTTCACTGGCTCGACCGGCGTGATTCTGCTCACCGCCACCCGTGCCCTGTTCGCCGCCGACTTTCGCTACGTGGAGCAGGCCGAAGCGGAGTGCGGACCACGCGGATTCGAGGTCTTCAGGGCGAGCGGAAAGCGCGCAGAGTGGCTTCGGGTGTTGTTCGCAGACGCGGCGATCGGTGGCAAGAGGCTGGGGCTCACAAAGCTGGACACCAGCTATGGCGGCTACCTTGGGCTGACCGAGGTGATCGCCGGCCTGCCAGCCGATGAACGCCCTTTGCTCACGCCCGCGCCGCCGATAATCGAGAATCTGCGCGCCCAAAAAGACGCTGAGGAGGTTGCCCTCTTGCAGCGCGCCGTAAACGTCGCCGACCTGGCGTTCGCTGAATTGCTGGATGCACTCCATCCAGAGATGACCGAGCGGCAGGCGGCAGAGGTCTTCCGCGAGAACGTCAAGCGTTCCGGTGGCGACGACATCTCGTTCGAAACGATCGTCGCCAGCGGGCCACACGGCGCGATGCCGCATGCACAGCCGCGTGGCGTGCTCATCGCCCAGGGCGCGCCGCTGGTGGTGGATATGGGCGCGCGAGTCGCAGGCTACTGCAGCGACCTCACGCGGACGATTTCGCCGGGAATTGCGGACGCGAAGTTTCGCGAAATTTACAGCATCGTGCATGGCGCCCAACTGGCCGCGATCGAACGTATCGAAAGCGGGATGACGGGGGCCCAGGCGGACGATCTGGCGCGCAGCCACATTGCGCGGGCCGGATACGGCGAGCAGTTCGGTCACGGACTGGGACACGGTGTCGGACTGCAGGTGCACGAGGCTCCGCATCTGGGCGCGACCAGCGAAGATGTCCTCTTGGACGGAATGGTGTTTACCATTGAACCCGGCATCTACATTCCCGGCTGGGGCGGAGTCCGGATTGAAGACATCGTTATCCTTGAAAACGGGAAGCCGCGCGTGTTGAGTCACGCTCCCAAGCTGGCCCCGCAGGAGTTTGAAGAATGATCTCTACCGCCGAACTGAAGAAGGGCTCCACCATCGAGATGGATGGCAAGCTCTTCGCCATCATGGACTACAGCCACATCAAGACCGGGCGCGGCTCGGCCCAGGTGAAGATTAAGCTTCGCGACGTACGCAGCGGCTCGATCATCGAGCACACCGTGCAATCCGGCACGAAATTCACGCGCGCTCGAGTCGAACGCCGCGAGATGCAATATCTGTACAGCGACGACCAGTTCTACTACTTCATGAACACGGAGAACTTCGAGCAGATTCCCGTGGAGGCGCAGAAGGTTGGCGATTCCAACAAGTACCTAAAGGAGAACGACGTCTGCGAAGTCGTTCTCTTTGGTGACGAGGTGATCGCCATTGAAATGCCGATCTCCGTGGAGCTGACCGTGGTGCGCACTGACCCCGGATTCAAAGGCGACACGGCGACCGGCGGATCGAAGCCGGCAACGATGGAAACGGGCCTCGTGGTGAACGTGCCACTCTTTGTGGAAGAGGGCGCGAAACTGCGCATCAACACGGACCTCGGTTCCTACATCGAGAGGGTGACGTAGACACCCACGCCCAGAACGATGCGACTGGGCGCAACCAGAAGTCCAGTTCCGCTAGGCTAGTCGAAGCCATGAGCAGCACACCGCAGGCAGTCACCCCGTCCGCCATTCTCACCATCCTTCGCGATGTGATTGAGGAGAGCGAGATATTCTCGGACCTCTGGGTGCAGGCTGAAGTTTCAAATTACACTCGTTCGTCGCCGGGGCACCGCTACTTTTCGTTGAAGGATCCTGGCGGGGTGCTGCGCTCGGTGCTATTCGCCAGCAAGATGCCCGGCTTCCAGATGAAGGATGGCGACCGGGTGCTAGCGCACGGCTATATCTCCATCTACCCCACGCGAGGTGAGCTCCAGTTCGTTGCCGACTTTGTGCGTCCAGAGGGCGCGGGCCTGCTGGCGGCGAAGTACGAGGAACTGAAAGCGCGACTGGACGAAGAGGGGCTTTTCGACCCCGCACGCAAGCGGCCGTTGCCTCGATTTCCGAAGAAGATTGGCGTGGTGACTTCCCCCACGGGAGCCGCTTTGCAGGACATCAAGAACGTGCTCGCGAGGCGCTGGCCGCTGGCCACGCTAGTGCTCTCCCCGGCGACGGTGCAGGGGGAGCAGGCGCCAGCGCAGATCCTTGCCGCGCTCCGGCGGCTCACTCGCGAGCCGGGGCTGGAGCTCGCGATCCTGGCGCGCGGCGGCGGAAGCATCGAAGACCTCTGGGCGTTCAACGATGAGGGCGTGGCGCGCGCCATCTTCGGCTTCCCGGTGCCCGTGGTCTCCGGCGTTGGCCACGAAACGGATGAAACCATAGCTGACCTCGTGGCGGACATGCGGGCGCCCACCCCGAGCGCGGCCGCGGAGCGCAGCAGTCCGGATGCCGCGCAGTTGGCTCGAGCGTTCTTCGTCCTGGAGCGGGGGATGGCGTCCGCCGCTCGAGAAGCTATCGGCTCGCGCGCGCTGGATGTGGACGCCTGCTTACGCCGGATGCAGGGCAGCGCCCCGGACCTGGGAGGGCTTTCGCGGGACGTCGCAGAGATTCTGCGCGACCTGCACTCCGCCCTCGAGCGCCGGTGCACGACGGACCGGGCGCGGTTCGAAGGGCTCTCGGCACGCCTGGTGGCCCTCGATCCGATGGCCACCCTGGGTCGGGGCTACGCGATCGTCCAACGGGCGGGGGGCAACAAACAGGTGGTGGCCAGCATCCGCAAAATCAAGCCGGGCGAGCGACTGCAGGTCTCGGTCGCCGATGGGGCGTTCTGGGCGGAGGTGAGCTAGGTGGCCGAGAAATCGTTCGAACAGCTTTATTCCGCGCTGGAAGAGAAGGCGCGACGATTGGAGCAGGGCAACCTGCCGCTTGAGGCATCGCTGAAACTCTACGAAGAGGGCGCGGCGATCGCCGATGACCTGCGGAAGATCCTCGAGGGCGCCGAACTGCAGGTGAAAACGCTCCAGGCGCGGCTCGAAGACGACCGCTCGCAGCTTCGCGAAGTGGAACTCGACTACGGCGACGCGGACGGCGAGCCGGACGGCTACGAAGGGTGACGCTGCGTATCGCGTGGCTTACCACCGGGCGCGGTCCGGGCTCCTTCGGCGCGCTCGAGTACGCGCTCGACGCAATCGACGGCGGACTGCCGGTCGATCTGGCGACGCTGTTCGTGAACCGCGAGCCGGGCGAATCTCCCGCCACCGACGCCCTCTTGCGGATGGCGGCGGAACGCGGCGTACACGTGGAAACGCTCTCCTCGGTACGCTTCCGCAAGGTGCGGGGCGGCAAGATTTCGAAGCCCGGAGAGCCGCTCGCCCCATGGCGATTGGAGTACGACGCGGCGGTCGCAGACCGGCTAGCCCGCCACCAGTTCGACCTCGGCGTTATGTTCGGTTATATGCTCGTCGCCTCTCCCCCGCTCTACAGCCGGTTTCCCCTCATCAACGACCACCCGGCACTCCCGGACGGGCCGATCGGCACCTACCAGGAGGTGGTGGCGGAACTGATTCGCGCGCGAGCACGCGAATCAGGCTGCATGATGAACGTGGTGACCGGGGACCTCGATCGCGGGCCTGCCATCAGCTACTGCCGCTACACGATTCGTGACGCAGAGAACGAGGCGCTCTGGCGGGAAGCGAAATCGCTACTCTCCGACACGAAGCTTCTCGAGGAGTCGTCCCTCTACGCCGACATTCGAGCGCGCGGAGTGCGGCGTGAACGGCCATTCGTCGTCGAGACGCTGCGCTCGTTGTGCGAGGGGACATTGGCGGTGCCCCCGTCCGGCGCGGCCACGGACCTTTCCTCCGCTGTGGAGGCCGTGCTGCACGGCGGCAGCGGCGTCTCCCAGCAGTAGGGCGAGCCGACAGTGTCGGCTCTGGTATACTCCGCCCCCATGAACGATGAATCGCGCGCCTGCCCCGATTGCAGCGCCCCCTACT
>JBDSEP010000112.1:0-4621 GCA_039919985.1 Tepidiformaceae bacterium
AACGCGGTCGATGCCTCAGCCGGATACGCTTCGCGACCGGTAAACGTGGCCAACTGCTTTGGCGCGGAGTTCACCCGAAACTCGAACACGTCGGGCCGGGCGTAGTGGCCCGCGTGGTCTGCGATCATCTTCTGCAGCATGACAGTGCCTAGGTTCGCGGTGGCTGTGAGGATGCCCTCCTCGCCCAGCAGCGGGCCTGCGAGCATTTCGCCATCGGGTCCGATGATCCCAGAGTGCCCGTTCATGGGCCGCACCAGTTCGCGCAAATCGGCGGGGATATCCTGTTCGCGCAGCACCCCCCCGGCCATCACCACGTATGCCGCCGATTGCATGGCGAACGCCCTGGAGAGCACCTCCTGCCGGGTATGGGTCCCGCCCGGCCACGCCCCGGCGTGGACCTGCAACCCCTGCGCGATGAGCGCGTAGCCCGGCAGGACCATCTGGTGCTCCCAGCAGTTCAGCCCCCCGAGCCGTCCGTACGGCCGGTCGTAGAGTCGCAGAGTGCTTCCATCGCCTTCCCCCCAGACAGCGCGTTCGTAAAATGTCGGCTTGAGCTTGCGATGTTTTCCGAGCAGCACCCCTTCGCGCCCGATGAACAGGAGCGTCGCGTAAATTGAACCGCCGGTGGTAGAATCGCGCTCGGCCACACCGATCACCACATCGGTGCCAGCCGCGCGAGCTGCCCGGCAGAGCGCATCCGTCGCGGGCGAAGGTACTTCCACACCGTTGAGGATGAACTTCTTCAGCACGTCGCCCATCTTCTGGTTGCCCGGGCGCTCAGCAAAGGCGGCGTATCCCGAAACCCACGTCTCACCGAAGACTGCCAGGTCCGAACCGCGGGCGCCGGCGGCGGCGATTAGCCGGCAGGCCTTCTCGATGGAGGCCTCGCGGTCCAGGTAGACCGGCGCCGCCTGCACCGCCGCCAGCGTAAAGTCCCGAAACTCGTCACCCATGCCCGCGCCTCCTGGTCGACGCCAATTCTACGCCCGGCCGACAAGCCCTGATTTTGGAACGCTAGGCTACTTCGCCGCCACCGTAGCCGCCGCTATTACCGCAGCTTCAAGGATGTCGCAGGCGCGGTCGATTTCGTCGTCGCTGGTGTTCAGAGGCGGCATCAGGCGCACAGCGTTCGGTCGCACGTTGTTCACCAGCAGGCCGCGCTGCCGGCAGGCATCCACCACCTCTGCTGCGCAATCGGTGGAAAAGCCCACGGCGAGGAGCATTCCCCGTCCGCGCACTTCGGTCACCACCGGAAGGCGATCCTCCATGGAGCGGAGCCGGGCGAAGAGGCGTTCCGATCCGCGCGCGGCCTGCCCGCAGAGGTCGTTCTCCAGCACGTGCCGGACGGTCGCCAGGCCCGTTGCCGTAGCCAGCGGGTTCGCGCCAAAAGTCGTCCCGTGGTCGCCCTTCACGAAGTGAGCGGCGATGGACTCACGGGCAAGCATCGCGCCGATGGGCATGCCGCCACCAAGCCCCTTCGCAAGGCACATAATGTCCGGCTCCACGCCCTCCTGCTCGTAAGCGAAGAGCGTACCGGTGCGACCGATGCCCGTCTGGATCTCATCGAAGATCAGGAGGAGTTGCTTCTCGTCGCACCAATCGCGGACCGCCTGAAGGAAGCCGGGTGCGGGCATGTTCACGCCCCCCTCGCCCTGGATCGGCTCGATCAGGATGGCAACCGTGCGCTCGTTCGTGGCGGCCTTCACGGCCTCCATGTCGTTCCATGCCACGTGGCTGAAGCCCGTCGCCAGCGGCTCGAAGGGCTCGCGATAACGAAGAGTCCCGGTCGCCGCCAGTGCCCCCGAGGTACGTCCATGGAAGCCGTCCACGAATGCGATGATCTCGTAGGCGCCGTCCCCCCGGTCGTAGCCCCAGCGCCGCGCGAGCTTGATCGCCGCCTCGATCGCCTCCGTGCCGGAGTTACAGAAGAACGCCCGATCGAGGCAGGAGTTCTCCACCAGGAGTTTGCCTAGCTCGATCATCGGGATGGTGTAGAACACGTTCGAGGTGTGAATCAGCTTCTTCGCCTGCTCCGCAAGCGCGTTCGCCACCACAGGGTGCGCGTGGCCGAGGATGTTCACAGCAATGCCCCCGACAAAGTCGAGGTACTCCTTGCCATCGACGTCCCAGCAACGGGTGCCTTCGCCACGCTCGATCACCACCGGCTGTCGCCCGTAGTTCTGAAAGAGGTAGTGGTGTTCTTCGGCGACCCAATCGGTCATGGCAACCCTCCAAACGACAATGATAGGGCAGCGCCCGAACCAACAGGAAATTGTGCTCGAGTCCGGGCTGCTAGCTAAAGGGGGCGGCGGCCAGGAGCGTGGCGTGCGTGCCCGCTCCCTCTGCGACGGGCTCCCGCGTCCATGTAGCGTCGTTTAGCCGCCAGCCCTGGCGCTCATCCCCGAGCAGCAATTCCAGCGAATCGCCGAGTTGCGTTTTCAGCTCTGGGCGCCCGATGGGGACGAGCACTTCGATGCGGCCGTCCAGGTTGCGCTTCATGACATCCGCGCTGCCGATGAAGTACTCCGGGTCTCCGCCATTCTCGAAGCGGTAGACGCGAGAATGCTCCAGGAATCGCCCGATGACACTCACGACACGAACGTTTTCGCTCAAACCCGGCAAGCCCGGCCTCAGTCGGCAGAGTCCGCGCACGATGAGGTCGACCTTCACCCCCGCCTGGGAGGCTTCGTACAACAGCCGCGTGAACTCCCGGTCTTCGAGCGCGTTGATCTTGAAAACGACGCGCGCGGGGAGACCAGCGTGGGCGTTGGAAATCTCGCGGCGAACTCTCGCCTCGAGCCCCAATCTCAGGTTGTTCGGTGCCACGAGGAGAATCTGCGTTTCCACGAGGTCCGCGTAACCCGTGAGGTAATTGAAGATCTGCACTACGTCGGCGCAGATAGCAGGGTCCGAGGTGAACAGCCCGAAGTCCGTGTACAGGCGGGCCGTGCGAGAGTTGTAGTTCCCCGTGCCGATGTGGGCGTACATCGTCACCCCGGTGACTTCTTCACGAACGACCAGGCAGAGCTTGCTGTGGATCTTCTGATCCGGATTCCCATACGCGACGTGGACACCGGCGCTCTCAAGCCTCCGCGCCCATTCGATGTTGTTCGCCTCATCAAACCGAGCTGTGAGCTCTACCAGCACCGCCACCTGCTTTCCCCGCCCAGAGGCATCGATCAACGCTTCAAGGATCGGAGAGTCGGGCGACGTCCGATACATGGTCTGTTTGATCGCCAGGACCGAAGGATCGTCTGCCGCTTCATCGATGAATCTCACGACCGTGGCGTCGAACGACTCGTAGGGGTGGTGCACCAGGACATCCCGCTCACGAATCCGGGCGAAGAAGGACACGGGGTCCGATCCACTGGCAAACGCGGAGGGCACGGCTGCCACGAAAGGAGGCATGGTGAGGTCCGCAAGCGGCAGCGCAGCGAGGATGTCCAGGTCCGAGAGCCCGAGCGGCCCTTCCGTTTGGTAGACGTCCCGCTCGGTCAGATCCAACTCCTCTAGCAACAATTCGAGTCGGCTCGGTGCCAGTTCGCCGGTCACCTCCAACGCCACAGCCTCCGCTAACCGCCTCCGACGGAGCTCGCTTTCGATCAGCTCGAGCAGGTCGTCAGACTCTTCACCCGGGCTGCCGATCTCCGCGCTGCGGATCACCCGGAGGGCATGCCAGCTCGTCACTTCCATGCCCGGGAAGAGCATCCCCACGTGAGCTGCGATGACATCCTCGAGCAGCACGAAGCGGTGTTCGCCCGCGTCAACCAGCCGTGGGCGGTTCTGCGGCACCTTGATGCGCGCGAACCGGTCCTGCCCGGTCGCGGGATTTCGCACATTCAGCGCGAGGGAGAGGCTGCCGCTGCTGATGAACGGAAAAGGGTGCGAAGGGTCGACCACCAGAGGCGTGAGCACCGGGAAGATCGCCTGTTCGAAGTAGAGCCGAAGCCGCTGCTGCGCTTCCACGTCGAGTTCCGCGAAAGGCAAAATGCGTATTCCGCGGGCCGCCAGCGCCGGTCCCAGGTCTTCGCGCCAACTAGCGTCCATCTCCCGCCGCTGCGCCACGCAACGGTCGATAACCATCTCCAACTGCTCCGCAATCGTGAGACCATCCACCGATATTGTGCGCGGCTCGGAGGCGAGCACGCGTTTCAGCCACCCCACTCGCTTGCCGAAGAATTCGTCGAGGTTGCTCGCCGTGATCGCCAGGAAGCGCACCCGGTCGAGCAGCAGGTTTCGGCTATCAAGGGACTCGGCGAGCACTCGATTGTTGAACTCCAGCCAACTCAGCTCACGGTTGAGGTAGAGCGCCGGGTCGTCCAGGTTCACCGCAACTTGCGGCTCTTCCTGTTGGCCGCCGCCACTCGTGTCTTCCGAATTCACGTGCTGCTCCGCGGACGCCGCTCGGGGCGTGCCAATCCAAGTCTACGTTGCGACGTTAACAATCGGTGCAACTAGGGGACGAAGGTCGTCCCGGACCCTGACAACTGGCGTAGGCTGTGGGCGCGACGGCCGTCCACAATCTGGACCGCCACCCCCAGCGAGAGCGCGTGCAAGCAGGCTTCGACCTTCGGAATCATCCCTCCGCCAATGGTGCCCTCCTCGATCCATCGACGAGCGA
>JBDSEP010000149.1:0-6540 GCA_039919985.1 Tepidiformaceae bacterium
CACCTGGATATCAGCGAGGAAGTGCTCCAACGTGCGCCGCGATTGGCGGTCACGGAGGGCGCCCTGGTCACGGGAGTTCCTTCGGAAGGTGTTGGAGCGGCTGCGGGTATCCAGGTTGGCGATGTCATCACGAAAGTCGGGGATAGTGTGGTGAACCGCGAATCGCCACTTCTGAACGCACTGCTGCCGTTCGAGCCGGGACGAGCGGCGCGGGTTGTCCTCAACCGCAATGGCCGGATAATCGAGCTTGAGGTGCGACTTGCCCGGCGCAGCTAGCAACAGACAATCGACCACCAAAGCAACGCGCCCCCAATGACCCGTAAAGGGGGGCAGCTCCCGTGGGGAAATTCCTCCCGGGGCATTTACGATGGGCGCGGCGGTGGCGGCTACCGGCAAGTGCTGATCCTCGGGCTGATCGTCGTGGGCACCGTGGCGCTCGGCTGGTTTCTCTTTTCGAAGGCGTGTGGCAGCGAAACGTGCACGAAGGTGTACTGCGCCTCCGGTCGTTCGATCGCCGCGCCGGAAGGCTACGAGCTTGTTACGCAGGTGTATGAGTATTCGGCCAAGGCGACCAGCACCGTACAGCCCGGAACAGCATTTGACCTGAGGGTGCTGCTTCCCTTGACCAAGCCCACGAATGACAGCAGCAGCCTGAGCTTCTACCGTTATGTTGAAACCACCAAGGCCTGGGAACCAATTACGGCGGCCGTGCTGGACGGGCAGGGGAAGGTAGTTTCGGCCACGTTGGCGGAACATCCCAAGCTGCTCGCGGTCTTGCGCCGCAACACGCCGGGTGGGCAGGTGGTTGCCTACCTTGGGCACGGTGCCAGCCTTCACCCGGACGCGGCGGGCAGGGTTACGCTGGTCCACACATTGGATTTTGCGCCCGCAGCCGACGGCGGCGTGGCTGGCGAACTGAGCAAGTTAAAGCCCGACGGAGCGTACGACTGGTACCCCACGGTGGCCGCGAATAGCAACTCGAAGGGTGCCGTCGCTGTCGTCCAGGGGATCCTTGCGAATGCCCAGAGCCGTTCCAATCACGTGCAGCAGATTGCCAAGCTGGTCGCTGATGGGAACCTCAAGGGAATCGACGTTGCGTACCTGGATCTGACGGTGGCAGACCGAAACTCGTTCTCACTCTTTATCAGCGAACTCGCAGCCACGCTCCATGCCCAGAACAAGCGGCTAACGATCACGGTGCCAACTCCACTCAAGACGTCGGACCGCGTGGATGAAGGCGGCTACGACTACGCGGAACTCGGAAAAGCGGCAGACCTCGTAAAGCTCGCTCCATACCGAGACCAGGATACTTACCGGCTCGCGATGCCTTCCATTCTCCAGCACCTGACGGGTCTGATGCCGCCCGCGAAGCTCGTGCTTACGGTGAGCCCGTACGCGACGGAGAAGGGCGCGACCGGGCTGAGCACGATGCGCATCACGGACGCGATGAGCCTCGCTTCGAAGCTAGCGATACGCGGTGAATCCGTCCAGACGAGCAGCAACGTGGACGTCTACGGCGTGAACATCGACAGGACGGAGCAGCTCAGCGGCATCCGCTGGGTACCGGAGGTTGCCTGCGTGGCGTTCACGTATAAGGAATCTTCAGGTGCCGGTGCCCGCACCATCTGGCTGGAGAATGTGTTCAGCGTGGGTTTCAAGCTCGAATTCATCACGCAGAACAAGCTCGGCGGCGTGGCGATTGAGGATGCGAGTGACAACCCTTTCCTCGGCAACATCTGGCCGGCGATTGTGACGTACGTGACGAGCGGCCAGCCCCAACTGCTCCAGCCGAACGCGGAGGACCTGCAGCCTGTGTGGCGGGCGAGCAAGGGCCAGCTGGAGGACACTGGCAAGGGGTTCGCGCACTGGGTGACGCCCGCCGAACCGGGCGCGTATACGATCTTCCTGCGGCTCAGCGATGGCGTCGCGCGCTTCGAAAATAAGGCGGACGTGAATGTGAAGGCGCGGGACGCGCGGACTCCAACGACAGGCACGCCGGCGGCAGGCGTGACACCGGTGGGATAACGTTGGCGAGCACACGGTTGCGCATCGCGGGCGGCACGGCACGCGGACTTCCGTTGACCGAGCCGCGAGGTGTTCGGCTTCGACCGACGTCCGGGATGCTGCGCGAGGCAATTTTCAACATCATTGCGGAGCAGGTCGAGGGCGCGACTGTCCTCGACCTTTACGCCGGGACAGGGGCGTTGGGAATCGAGTCGCTGAGCCGGGGAGCGGCGCGGGCGACGTTTATCGAGGCGGAGCCAGCAGCCTGCCAGGCGATCCTGCAGACCATCTCGCGGGCCGGGTTCGTCGAGCGGGCGGAGGTTCTGCGGGGGCGCCTCCCTGCGGCACTTTCGGGGTTACACCGGCCATTCGACTTGATTCTTATGGACCCGCCGTACTCCCTGGAAACGGCGGGCGAGACGCTGGAGCTGGTGTCCCAGCACCTGACCCCCTCGGGAACAGTCGTCTACGAGCACGGAAGTCGCTACAATCCGCCGGAACGCCCGGCAGGCCTACGCCTGGTAGAGCGGCGAATCTATGGCGACAGCGCGATTGCGCTCTACGCTACGCAGGAGGTTGCATGAGAATCGCTGTCTTTCCCGGAGGATTTGACCCGGTAACGAACGGACACCTGGATCTCGTCACACGCATGACGCACCTCTTCGATCGCGTCATCGTGGCCGTGGTGAAGGGGCGCGAGAAATCGTCCATGTTCACATGGGAGGAGCGCGTAGCAATGTTCGCCAAAGCGGTGGAGGACCTGCCGCAGGTGGAAGTCGAGCAGTTTGACGAGATGACGGTGGAGTTTGCGCGCCGAAAGGGCGCTGTGGCGCTGGTGCGGGGGATCCGGGCGGTGAGCGACTTCGAGGCCGAATTCGACATGGCACTGATGAACCGGAAGATGGCACCGCATCTTGAATCGGTCTACCTGATGGCGAACCAGGATTTTCTCTACATCAGCGCGAGCCGCATTCGGGAAGTCTCGAAACTCGGCTACGACGTCGCGGACCTGGTCCCTCCACATGTTCGGACCGCGTTACGTGAGAAGCTCGGACTCGCAGAGCGAGATCTGTAGGAAGCGGTGGAGATCCTCTCGCTCATCGATAGCCTGGAGGAGCTCGTCGTCCAGGCGAGACGGCTGCCTGTAGGCGGCAACCTGGTGATGGACCGCAAGCGCATGCTGGATGTGATCGATCAGATGCGGCTCTCGGTCCCGAACGACCTCAAGCAGGCGCAGCAGGTGCTGGAGACGCGAGAGCAGATACTGGCGGAAGCGCACCACACCGCGGACGAGACGCTCCAGAAGGCCGAAACGGAACGGGCCCGGCGCATCGAGGAGACCTCCGTGGTGCGCGAGGCGAGAGAACGCAGCCAGGCGATGCTGGTGGACGCCGAGGGGCGGGCGAGAAACGCGATCTCCGAGGCGGATGCCACCGCCGCCGCACACCTGAGCGAAGCGGCAGAAGCGGCCAGCAAACAGTTGGACGATGCAGACGAGTATGCGCTGGAAGTCTTGCGGCGATTGGAGCATCAGTTGCAGGCGTTTCTGGAGTCGATCCGGGTTAGTGTTTCAAGCCTCGAAGAGCGCCGCTAGCGCCGCAACAGTTTGTTCTGCACAGCACCGTGGGTACGCTGGTACAAAAGCGAAGAGCGATGTCGTATCTTGGGAGGAAGGATGTGCAGTGGTGGCGGCCACAGGCGTTCGAACTTCGATAGCAAGAGGGAACCACAGAGTCATGGCAGAATTCAGCGTCATCAAGGAATCCGAAGCCCCGCGGCCAAGCCGACAATCAGGACGGCTGGCAACGCGCATGCGCGAGTACGAGAAATATGTGGACGGCGTTCCCACTAGCAAAGTGGGTAAGCTTTCGCCGTCTCGCGGCGAAACTCCCCGGGGAGTAGCGCTTCGCATCAGTCGCGCCGGCAAGCGCATGGGCAAGAGCATCAACACCTGGGTGGTTGAAGACGTCGTGTATTTCTCGGTGGGATAAGTCGCCCAGTAATTTCGCTGCGCAAGGTCGTGACCGGAGCGAACGCTCTAGGTCACGACCTTTTTGGTTTCTAAGACACCGTGAAGGTCGCGCGCATCCCCTCATTGGTGTGGCTCACCGCCCGCCCCTCGACTACCTCAACCACGTCGCACTGGAGTTCGTACTGACCAGCGGGCAGGGAAAGCACCAGGTCCTCTTTACCGCCCATGGGGATCTGGCCGCTCCGGCCCACCAGGTCGACACTGCCGTCGGCGTTCATGCGGACAACCACAAGGTCGTGCGTTTCGCCGAGGCTGCCCGCGCCGTGAGCATGGCCGCCTTCCGGGTGAACCGCCTTAAAGGTCACTTCTCCGGCGGATATTGATGTCAACGATGGGGTGACCTTGAAGTTGGTCAGTTCAACGCGCACTTCTCTGGCGCCCAGCGTTGGTTCGCTCGAGAACCAGCCGCGGTCGATCCCGCTGAACACGAAGAGCGGAAGCAGCAGCACGAGGGCCGCCAGAGACATTGCCACGAGTGGTCCGCGATTCGCGGAGACGAAGTTCTGGCGCGGGCCGGTGTAGCTGTTCCCGCTGGCTTCTGCGATAGCGCGGGCCTTGGTTCGCAGGCGCAAGCTGTTGGCCATCACGCTGACCGAACTGAAAGCCATCGCGGCCCCGGCAACGATGGGGTTGAGCAGCCCTGCGGCGGCGATCGGAATCGCCACGACGTTGTAGCCGAAGGCCCAGACGAGATTCTGGCGAATCGTCACGAGGGTGGAGCGGCTGAGCGCGATCGCTTCGGCGATCTTCGAGACGTCGCCGCTGAGAAGCGTGATGTCTCCAGCCTCGATCGCCACATCGGTGCCGGTACTCATCGCGATGCCGATGTCGGCCTGGGCCAGAGCGGGGGCGTCGTTCACGCCATCACCGACCATCGCGACCTGAAGCCCCTCGGCCTGGAGCTGCTTTACGAGTGCCAACTTGTCTTCGGGCTTGGCGTTGGCGCGGAATTCGGTGATTCCTGCGGCACGAGAAACGTTTGCCGCCGACCGTTCGTTGTCGCCAGTCATCATGATTACGCGGAGCCCGAGCCGCTGGAGGGCGGCAACAGCACGGGGTGCGTTCTGCTTCACCTCATCAGCGATTGCCAGTGCACCGGCGATTTCGCCGTCGACGGCCACGAGGATGACCGTGCGACCTTCGCCCTCGAGGCGATCCGCCTCTGCGGCGACGGAGGCCTGCAGGGCGATACCAGCCTCGTCGAACATGCGGCGGTTGCCGGCGAGAACCTGGTGCCCCTCCACGGTGGCCCGGACGCCACGAGCGGTGAGGGCCTCGAACGCTGTCGCCTCGGGAAGGACGACCGATTCGTCGACTGCTGAATCGACGATGGCGCGGCTGAGCGGGTGCTCGCTGCCGGATTCCGCAGCGGCCACAAGCCTCAGGAGTTCGAACCTGGCGATGGAGCCGACTGGAACGATGTCGGTGACCTGGGGGCGGCCTTCGGTGAGCGTCCCGGTCTTATCGAGGATGATCGCGTTGAGCGAGCGGGTTCGCTGAAGAACTTCGGCGTTCTTGATCAGCACGCCACGTTCGGCGCCGATACCGGTGCCCACCATGATGGCGGTAGGTGTGGCGAGCCCAAGGGCGCAGGGGCAGGCGATGACCAGGACGGCAACCGAGTAGACCATCGCATCGATCCATGAGCCGCCGATGAGCCCCCAGCCGAGGAACACGCCCAGCGCCAGCAGGACCACCGCCGGGACGAAAATTGCCGCTACCTGGTCCACAAGCTTCTGGATCGGAGCTTTAGAACCCTGCGCCTCTTCAACCATCCTCGCCATGCGGTTGAGCGCGGTCTGCTCGCCAACAGCGGTGGCTTGCACCCGGATAACGCCGTTTTGGTTGACCGTGCCGCCGATGACGTGGTCGCCGGCGCTGCGCTCAACGGGGATGGATTCGCCGGTGATCATCGACTCGTCGACTGTGCTTTGGCCCGCGTGAATGAGGCCATCTACGGCGACCCGTTCACCGGGACGGACGACGAAGGTGTCGCCGACAACAAGCTGTTCGACGGGCACCTCGACTTCCACTCCCTCGCGAAGAAGGTTCGCGGTCTTGGCGGAGAGCCCGAGAAGCGCGCGGATGGCACTCGAGGCTGCGCCTTTCGAGCGCTCCTCGAAGTATTTGCCCATGGTGATGAAGACGAGCACGCCGGAGCTGACATCGAAGAACATGTGGTAGGGCTTATCGGCCAGGACCACCCAGGCGCTAAAGGCGTAAGCCACAGAGGTGCCGAGCGCGACGAGGACATCCATGTTGGGGTTGAGGTGGCGCAGGCTGGTGTAGCTGCCCCGGTAGAAGCGCCAGCCGAGCCCGAACTGAACGGGCGTGGCGAGCACCAGCAACAGCCGCCCGGTGAAGAGGTGGTCATCGAAGAGCGCTAGGCCGGCGATGTCCATGGCCATCGCGAGGACAATCGTGGGGATCGCCAGGATGGACCCGAGAATCAAGGCGTAGAGCGTCTTCTTCGCGTGGTCGGCACGTTCCGCCGAGCGATCCAC
>JBDSEP010000189.1:0-14120 GCA_039919985.1 Tepidiformaceae bacterium
CGCAGAAGCGGCGAAGCACGGCCGCGAGCCGCGCTCCAGCGTCTCGTTTCGCCCCATCCTGGCCCCGACAGAAGCGGAAGCCTGGGAGAAGGCGCACCGCTATCTCGAACGCATCCTCTCGCTGCGAAAACCTGGCAGTGGAGCGCCCGCGAACTACAAGCCGCAGGCTGTCGGCTCTCAGCGCCTGCTCGGCCTGGCCGATGAAGCGGAAGTACACGATGAGCGCCTCTGGACCGCCATTGCCGCCGCTGTGGGTGCCTACGGCAACACCACTGCGCTCGTCGGCACACCGGAGCAGGTGGCCGAGTCTCTCCTCCACTACTACGACGCGGGCGTCACCACTCTCCTCATCCGCGGATTCGAGCCGCTCGCCGACGCGGTGGATTACGGCCGCGAACTCATCCCGCTGGTCCGCGCCGAGGTAGCAAAGCGCGATCGCCAACCCGCCAGCGTCGCTTAACGCTCACGGGCTCCCCTAACACCGCCCGGCATGCCACCATGAGTGCTGTGCAACCACGAGAAACGAGCCAGTACACCCAGCTCGGCGGAGACGAGGCCATCCGCCGCATCGTCGAGCGCTTCTACCAACTCGTGGAGGGGGACGCCGTACAGCGCGCGATCTACCCCGCGGACCTCGAACCCGGCAAGGAGAAGCTGCGACTCTTCCTCGCGCAGTGGATGGGTGGGCCCTCGCGCTATTCCGAACTCTACGGCCACCCCCGTCTGCGAATCCGGCACTTCCCCTTCGTAATCGACGAACTGGCCGCGGGCCGCTGGTTGCGCTACATGCGCCAGGCGATGAAAGAAGAGGGAATGGACGAGTCCACGCTCACGGCGGTCTTCAAGGCCCTTGGGCCGCTCGCGCACCATATGGTGAACGCAGGCCAGGATGTGCCTCGTGCCGCCTACACGCCGTGCCAGAGGATGGACTGAATAGCCCCCACGCCCCAGCGTTCTGACGCATAGCATCACTGGTTCGCGCTTCTCCCCGAAGAAGCTTCGGAGAATCCGGCGCCTCTTTGGTGTGTGGCACCGAACGAAGAAGCGGCGCGTACACTGGCCCCACACTTGAACCCGGAGTTGTGCCATGCAGGTAGCACCCATTCCCGGCCTCGACCCTGAAATAAACGACCTGCGGCTGGCCACCGCGAACATCGTCAACCGCTACGTCATCCCAAACGAAGAGCGGCTTGCCGACTGGGAGAGTCCGGAGCGGCCCCGCCTCTTCCGGGAGCTGCAGGAGAACGTCAAGAAGGCCGGCCTCTGGGCTCCGCACTTGCCGAAAGAGTATGGCGGCATGGGAATCGGCTTCATGAAGCACGCCTACATGAACGAAATCCTCGCCTGGAGCGGCCATTCGAACCCGATCTTTGGCGTCGTCGCCCCGGATTCCGGAAACCAGACCATCCTCATCAAGTACGGCACCGAAGAGCAGAAGAAGAAGTGGCTCGAGCCCCTTATAGCTGGCGAGATCCGCTCCTGCTTCTCCATGACCGAACCAGACGCTCCGGGCTCCAGCCCGTACGCCATCCAGACGCGAGCCATCCGTGACGGCGACGAGTGGGTGATCAACGGACGCAAGTGGTTCACCTCCGGGGCGAAAGGCGCGGCCTTCGCGATCGTCATGTGTCGCACGGAAGAGCCGGATGGCGCGGGCGGCACGCGCGACAAGATGACCCAGATCATCGTCCCCACAGACACGCCCGGCTTCAAGATCGAGCGCAGCGTTCCCGTATGGGGGCGAGATAGCAACCACTGCGAAATCACCTACAGCAACGTGCGGGTGCCAGTCACCAATCAGTTGGGCCGCACCGGCACTGGCCACCAGGCCGCCCAGGACCGATTGGGCGCGGGACGCGTCTTCCACTGCATGAACAGCATCGGCCAGATGTGGCGCGCCTTCGACCTCATGGTTCGCCGCTCGATCTCCCGCGAGGTGCACGGCGGCATGCTCGAGACCAAGCAGTTCATCCAGGGCTTCATCGCCGATAGCTACATCGACATCCAGGCCGCCCGCCTCATGACCATTCACACCGCCCAGGTGATCGATAGCGGGGGCGATTCCCGCACCGATATCTCGGCCATCAAGATCTTCGTACCCGCCGCATTCGAACGCGTGGTGGATCGCGCCATCCAGGTGCACGGGGCGATGGGCGTCTCCGGCGATACACCGCTTGCCGGCATGTACCAGGGCGCGCGTACGCTTCGCATCGCCGATGGCCCGGACGAAGTGCACAAAATTCTGATCGCTAAGAACGTGCTGAAGAAGTACCACGACGGGATGAGCTGGGACTTCGGGGTCTGATCAGCGCCATCCCAGGGGGTCAGCCCCCTCCCTCGGCCCCCGCGTCCTCGTCCTCGGTGGCCGCGGCGGACTCCTCAAACACGTACGTGGCGTGGACATCGAACTCCATGCCGTACACCCGCTTGAGGTCGGAGATCGCGGCGAGCGCGCGCTTGCCGTGGGGACTGGCAGACCATTCCCCTTCCTCGCCAGGCATCGGCTCGAACGAGTGCAGGACGATCTTCTCGAGCAGCTGCCCGAGAGTGACCCCCTCGAACTCGGCGAGCCCCTTGAGCACCTTCACCATGCGCTTCTCCAGGCGCACCCCAAGCTGCACACGTTCGACAGGAACACCGGCCAACTGAGACATTTCATACCCTCTTGTCCCGTGGGACATAGGTAACAATATAACTTCGAGCGCAACATGCAACTCCGCCCGCGACATGCGTTGTACCAGTGCGAATGTCGGTCGAAATCTACTCGACCCGCTCGCGTCCCTTCTCAGAACGTCAGAATCGCCCGCCCGGCGATCCTTCCAGATTGCAGGGCATCGGTCGCGTCGTTGATGTCGTCCAGGCTGTAACGCGCCGTCACCATGGCGTCGAGGTCCAGGTCGCCCTCCTTGAACCAGCGCAGGAACATCGGGAAATCGCGGTCTGGACGGCACGATCCACCGATGCTACCGATGTACTTCTTCTCGCTTACCAGCAGATTCCGCGCGTCCAGCTCCACGTTCGTCGTCGGCACCCCAACAAGCACCGCCGTCCCTCCGGTTCGACGCCCGATTGCGCCCTCCCGCGCTGCCGGCAGAATCTGCTCCATCGTCTGTCGAACGCCAATGCAGTCGAACGCGAAATCTGCTCCGGCCATCGGGCGGCCCATAAAGTCCACCTCATCGGGCAGCGTTGTGAGCGCGCGGATGGCCTCGACCGCGTCAACCTCGCCAGCGTTGATTCCGTGCGTCGCGCCGAACTTCCGCGCGAAGGCGAGCTTCGAGTCGTCCAGGTCCACCGCGATGATCGGATTCGCGCCCACCACCGCCGCAGCCGCAATCGCCGAAAGCCCAACCCCGCCGACTCCGAAGACGGCCACGCTTTCGCCCTTCTTCACGCCCGCTGTGTAGTACACCGCGCCCGCGCCGGTCATTACCGCGCATCCGATGATCGCCGTCACATCCGTCCGCTCGCCCTTGTCGATTTTCACCACGAACTGCTCGTCGGCGATCGTTGTGTCCGCCCAGGTGAATACGTTTTCGGAGACCGCTTGCGTGCCGTCCGAAAGTTCCAGGGTCACCCGTTCGGGGCGTCGAGTGGCATTTTCGCCGTCCCGTCGCACCCACGTTACCATCACATGGTCGCCCTCCTGCAGGTGTGAGACTTCGCTTCCCCTGGCGAGCACCACTCCCGTCGATTCGTGACCGAGGATCACCGGGTTCGTCCGAGCGCGGTGCATCTGGTGGAGTTGCGAATGGCACACTCCGGAAGCGAACTGCTTCACCACCACCTGGTACGGGCCGGGATCCGGTAGTTGCACCTCGTCGATGCGCAGGCGAGCACCTGCTTCCTGGGGGACGATGACAACGCGGGCGGGGGTGGGCATGAGGGCTTCTCCGGGAGCAGATTCTGCGCACGATTCTAGCGCGGAATCGGCGTCGCGTGGGTTGTTGCGCGGTGCGTCGGTCGCCCTGCCCTCACGCGTCGGAGATCTCTCGCCCGCGCCGGTCACGCGCGCCATACGCGAGGAGTAGCACCATCCCTACAGCGCTCAACAGCAGCACCAGGCCCGCGATCTGGAATGCCACCTGGTACGACCGCCGGTTATCAGCGAACTGCCCGATCGTTGCCGGGCCCAGCGCCCGCCCGACAGCGATGAACAGCGCCTGGGCGCCAATCATCCGTCCAAAGTACTCGCCCGCAAAACGGTCAGAAGTGACGAGCGCTCGGAGCGGATAGACCGCCCCGAAGACCGCGCCGAAGACCGCGATGTACACCCACACGTGCCACCACTCCTGCGCGGCGCTGGCGATGACCGCCGCCACCGCCAGCAGCATGAAGCAGGCTGCCAGCAGGATGGAACTTGAAACCCGCCCCGAAGCCGCCGGGAGCAGCAGCCGTGCTGGCAGGCTCACGATACCGGTGATCGCGATCGCGTTGGCCACATCCGTCTTCTCGAAGCCTCGCGACTCGAGCTGCGCGATCATGTGAAACGAGAATCCGCTGAACGCAACGGTGGCCACGAAGAAGAGCAGCGTGAACAGCCAGAACGCTCGGTCGCCCTGGCGCAGCCCCGCCCTCGTCTCTGAAACGAGTCGTCGAAACGACTGGCGGCCCTCGGTCGCGCGCGCAGGCTCGCTGATCAGTGCGGGCACCAGCATCCCGACAGCGAATAGGATGCCCGCCAGCGCGACCACGGCCCCCCGCCACCCAGCCGCATCCACCAGCCAACGCGTGAGCGGGGTGTAGATCGTGATGGAGAAGCCGCTGAAGAAGGTCAGCACCCCGTACGCTTTTGGCCGCTCCGCGGGTGCGAACCAGCGGTTCATCAGCACGTATACAGGCTCGTAGAACGTGGCGGCCATCGCCGGTCCCACCACCAGCGCCATCACCGCTACGGCCTGCCACGGCTCACGGCTGCCCGCCAACAGGCAGAGCGCCACCGCCCCAAGAACACTCCCGCCGGCCATCAACCGTCGCGACCCGAAGAGGTCCGCCAGCGTGCCCGCCCCGAGCGAAGCGATGCCCGAAACAAGTAGCGCCGCGCCAAATCCCAGCGACACCGTGCGCGCGCCGAACGCCCCGCCCGCAGCATCCGGGCTGATCAGCACGCTGAAGGCGTAAGACAGCGTTCCGTAGCTCGTGTTGATGAACATCGCCACGGCGAAAACCTGCGCCCAGCGTTTCATCCCGCGCTCACCGCCTGAGTCCGCGCGTCCGTAGCTCGTCCGCGGCTAACTGGTTACCGCTCCCTCCGCCGCACTCGAGACGCTCCGCGCATACTTGGCGAACACGCCCTTCGCGTAGCGCGGGGTCGGAGCTGTCCACTCGGTCAGCCGGCGCACCAACTCCGCTTCGTCAACCTCCACATCAAGCCGTCGGTTCGCGATATCGAAGGAGATACTGTCCCCCTCGCGGACGAGCGCAATGGGCCCGCCAACAGCCGCCTCGGGGGCCACGTGGCCCGCCATCAGGCCGCGCGTCGCTCCGCTGAACCTGCCGTCCGTCAGCAGCGCGACTGACTCTCCGAGTCCGGCCCCGACCAGCGCCGCCGTCACACCGAGCATCTCGCGCATGCCCGGCCCGCCTTTCGGCCCCTCGGTGCGGATCACGAGCACGTCGCCCGGCTCAATGCTGTTCGCAGAAACGGCGGCGAAGGCGTCTTCCTCCCGCTCGAACACCCGCGCCGGCCCGCGATGCAACAGCCGCTCATGCCCCGCCACCTTGATCACGCAACCGTCAGGCGCGAGGTTCCCCTTGAGAATCACGAGCCCGCCAGTGGCCTTGAGCGGAGACTCCACCGGCACGATGACATCCTGGCCCGGCGTCTCCACCGCTTCGCGCGCCTCCTCGGCCATCGTTCGCCCCGAAACCGTCATCTCTCCGCCGTGAAGCTTGCCCGCATCAATCAGCCTCTTTGCCAGCAGCTTCGTTCCGCCCGCGCGGTCCATATCGAGCGCTACATACCTGCCGCCAGGCCGCAGGTCGCCGATCAGTGGAGTGCGCTCGCTGATCTCGTCGAAGTCGTCAATGTTCAATGCGACGCCCGCTTCCCGGGCGATCGCCATCAGGTGAAGCACCACGTTGGTCGAGCCTCCGGTGGCTGCCGCGCAGGCAATTCCGTTCTCGAACGCCTTCCGCGTGAGGATGTCTCGCGGCTTGGTGCCGCGCTTCAGCACCTCCATCACGAGCTCTCCCGCCCGGAAGCCGATGTTATCTTTGCGTGGGTCGGTCGCGCCAACCGTCCCGCTTCCCATGGGGGCGATGCCCATGAACTCGAGCACCGTGGCCATCGTGTTGGCCGTGTACTGCGCCCCGCAAGCCCCGGCGCCGGGGCAGGCCGCGTCCTCGATCGCCTCCAACTCGGCGTCCGTAATGTTCCCGGCCGAGTGCTGTCCCACCCCTTCGAACACATCCTGGATCGTCACATCCTGCCCGCGGTAGACCCCGGGCGCGATCGACCCTCCGTACAGGGCGAGGCCAGGCAGATTCAGGCGTGCGAGGGCCATCGCTCCGGCCGGGATCGTCTTATCGCACCCCACGATGACGACCACCGCGTCGAAGGAGTAGCCCACGCCTGCCAGTTCCAGCGAGTCGGCGATCACCTCGCGGCTAATCAGGGATGCCTTCATCCCCTCCGTACCCATCGAGATGCCATCACTGATCGCGATGGTGTTCACTTCCATGGGAGTGCCGCCGGCGGCGCGCACCCCGGCCATCACATGCTGCGCCAGCACGCGCTGGTTGAAGTTGCAGGGCATCGTGCCGATCCAGCTATGCGCCACCATCACCAGCGGCTTCTTCAGGTCTTCCCCGCTGAAACCCACGGATTTCAGGTAGGAACGCGCCGGGGCGCGGCCCGGGCCGTCCACCATCACGCGGCTATGCTGTCGTGTGTCGTAGGTCATTCGCGGGTGCTCCATCGTCCGCCCGGCGGTCATAACGCTGGCGGTATCGGGTTCGAGATTCCGCAAGCTTAGCCGGAAGACAACTCAACTTCACCTCTGCCTCAGGCGTTCGCCCATTGCGTGATGCAACCTATCTCCGGCGCCGTGCTAAACTTTCCGCGTGAAACGTACGAGCTTCGCCGAAATGGATTGCTCCGTCGCCCGCACCCTCGAAGTCGTGGGCGAGTGGTGGACCATGCTCGTCCTGCGCGAAGCGTTCAATGGTGTGCGCAGATTCGATGAGTTCCAGGTTCGCCTCGGCATCGCCCGGAACGTCCTCGCCACCCGGCTCCAAGGTCTCGTGGACCACGGCGTCCTCGAGCGCAGGCTCTACCAGGAGCGCCCCGAGCGTTCCGAATACCGGCTCACCGAAAAAGGCCGCGACCTCTACCCCGTGCTCATCTCGCTCATGCGCTGGGGAGACAAGTATACCGTCGGCGAGGCTGGTCCCCCGGTTCGCTTCACCCACGAATGCGGCAACGATCCCCAGGCCATGCTGGCCTGCTCTGCCTGCGGCAAGGAGATCGTCCCGCGTGAAATTAAGGCCGAGTTTGCGCCGCGCATACGGGCCGCTCGAGCCCGGGCGGAGTAGCGCACTACACCAGCGGCCACGGATAGTGGCGGTTCGGGCCCGGGCGAGGGAAAGTGCGCTGCTTCAGCAATGTTCGGATCCGCCGCCCCATCGCTGCCGCCTCCTCGCTGGTAAGCAGCTCGAGCAGCGGCCCCGTCGCTTCCGTCCGCGCCTCAAGCTTTCCCGCGGCCTCCTGGACCTCCGCAAGCCACTCCTCCGCTATCGGTTCATCCACCCAATCCCAGATCACTGAGCGCAACTTGTACTGCGGGTGGAAGCAGAGCCCATGGTCGATCCCCCAGATCGTGCCGCCGCTATCCAGTAAGCAGTGCCCGCCTTTCCGGTCTGCGTTGTTGGCGATCGCATCGAACACCGCCATCCGCTGGAGCTGGGGGACAAGCTCCGGGACATCCCGCTGCACAAAGAAGTGCGCCTCCGGGTCATGCGCGATGAAGATCTGCACAGACCCGACACCGTGCGGACCGTCGCGAACCACCGTGGGCGGCACGAACGGCCAGCCTAGCAACCGCGAAAGCTCGTACGCCGCCACTTCCTTTTTGTAGAGCGCACCCTCGGGAAAATCCCAGAGCGGACTCTCCCCTCTCAGCGGCTTGTACACGGCCGCGAAAGTCTCGTTATTGCCGCCACAGAGTCGCGCGGCATAGACGTAGTTCGAGGAGTACCAGAGCGGCTGGCAATCCTCAAATTCGGCTTCCCTCAGCAGCCGTTCAGCGTCGGCGAAGTCCACTGCGGCGCTCACGCTGCCAGCGTAGCAGACCCGACGGATGGGTTGCGGGACGGTTGCCCCTAGACCGTGAGTGTCCCTTTCAGCACCGTGATCGCCGTCCCAGCGATGCGAATCTCGGTCGGCTCGTCCCCTTCTGCGTCGACCTCCACGTCCACATGACCGGGCCGGCCCATAGTATGGCCCTGCTCCACCGCATACTTTGCCTGGCGCACAAGCCCGTACTTCCAGAGGTAGGCCGCCATGCCGCCCGTCGCGCTGCCCGTCACCGGATCTTCGAGCACGCCCGAACTGAGCAGAAAGTGCCGCGAATGCGCGACATACGTGGGCTCGAACGTCTCCAACGTGAACACGTGCGTACTGAAGTAGTGTCCAACCTGCTCCAGGTCGGAGAGATGCTGGAAATCGGGCCGCAGCCTCTTCAAGACGTCGAGCGACTTCACAGGGACCATCGCCTGCGGCGTTCCGGTGCTCACCACCTGCACGGGATAGTCCGGCAGCATATCCGAGGTCTCGATGCCCAACGCTTGCGCAAACACGTTGCGGTCCAGTCGGCGCTGGAACTCCGGCTTCGCCTGCGTCATCACCACCCGCACATTCCTGTTCTCGTCGAGGGCAATGTCCACCGGCAGTACACCAATGTTCAGCTCCTGAGTTACTCGCTTCGCACCCTGCGAGAGGTCGATCCGCCCCTCCTCAACGAGCGTGTGCATCGTGGCAATCGTGGGGTGCCCTGCAAGCGGAATCTCCTTCATTGGCGTGAAGAAGCGCACTCGGAAGCTCGCCACCTGTGATGGAAAGACGAAAGCCGTCTCCATGGCGTTGATCTCGCGGGCGATGTTCTGCATCTGCGTCTCGTCCAGGCCCTCGGCGCGGGTGACCACGCCGCACGGATTGCCCGCGTAACGGCGGGTAGTAAAGGCGTCGACGATCTTGACCTGGTAATCGGGCATCTTCGAAGGGTAGCAGAGCGACATGCGCTGGGCGTCGCGCCATCGGTTAGGCAGGCCAGCAGATCGCCAGCGCCGCCGTTATCATTCGGCCATGAGCTTTCCACTCGAGAACGACACCCTGGCCGCTGAAATCGGCGACCTCCTAATGGCCCGCAGCGAGAAGGTCGCAGTCTCCGAGACCACCGCCGGCGGGCTTATCTCGGCCCGAATGTTGAGCGTCGCGGGCGCCTCCCGCTGGTTCGAAAGCGGCCTCGTGCCTTACTCCAGCCCAACCAAATGGGCCGTGCTGGCTCTGGACCGGGAGATTGCGCGCGAACATGGCGGCGTTAGCTGGCAGTGGGTTTCGGCAACCGCGGAGGCCATGCGCAAGGCGACTAGCACCGCCTGGGCCGTCGCCGAAAGCGGTATCGCCGGCCCCCAGGGCAGCCGCCGCTCCACCAAGCCTGTGGGTTCCGTGGCCATTGCGGTCTCCGGTCCGAACGGCACAACCGCCGAAGAGACGGTCCTCCCTGGCACGCGCGCCGAGGTGATGGTGGCGATCAGCGAAAAGGTGCTGGAAGCCCTTCGCGACGCCCTGAAGAAGCAAGGGTAGCGGCAACGGGCCACCGACATGATGGCTCGTCCGCACTCAACACCGGGTTTCCCCGCGTTGCCCGCCGCGGATGCGCATGGCTATAGTACGAATCTCCACCATGTTGATAGACCTCCACGCGCACACATGGCCCCGTTCACACGACAGCGTCCTCAACCCGGACGATCTCGTTGTCCGGGCAAAGGCCTCTGGGCTGGATGCCATCGTCTTCACCGAACACGACACCGTCTGGGATTACAAGTCGATCGAGGAGCTGCGCGCTAAGCACGATTTCCTCGTGCTCGCTGGCGTGGAGATCAGCACCGACGATGGCCATATCCTCGCCTTCGGCATCGACAAGTATGTGTTCGGTATGCACCGCTCGCGCGAGCTGGCCGGCTACACCGAGAAGGCGGACGGCGCCCTCGTGGCTGCCCACCCCTATCGACGCCAGATGCCCTGGTTCAGCCGCAACGACGAGGAGTATCGCGCCGCGCTAGAAAAGGCCAGCCGCAACCCCGCCTACCAGTACGTCCAGGGCCTCGAGGAGGTGAACGGCCGCGGCAGCGATAAGGAGAACGAGTTCTCCCGGAAGCTCTGCGAGATGATGGCACTGAAGGGCACCGGCGGCACCGACTCCCACGCCATCAGCGATGTCGGCAAATGCGCCACCTTCTTCGAAGCCGAGATTCACGATGAGCGCGAACTGATCGCCGAACTCAAGGCAGGTCGCTTCCACGCCGTGGATATGCGTTCCGGCCAGCCCGTTGCCGCGCGCTCATAGAGCCAGCCACAGGACGGCATAGCGCCAGCGCTTCACGCCGCATTCGCTTCACACACTTGGCCGCGGGGTAGTACTATCCGTGGGCCGAAGGTACTGATAGGTGCCAATCGAGGAGAAGGAACTGCCGCATGACGTACGTCATCACCACCCCCTGCATCGATGTTCAGGATCAGGCCTGCGTAGAAGTCTGCCCAGTGGACTGCATCCACTTCGATGAGGGCGAGGACAAGATGCTCTACATCAACCCGGATGAGTGCATTGACTGCGGCGCCTGCGAACCAGCCTGCCCGGTGACCGCCATCTTCGCCGAAGACGATGTCCCGGCCGATCAGGCAGCCTACAAAGAGATCAACGTGCTCTGGTTTAGCGATAAGGCTGCGGCCCGCGAAAAGGTAGCCGCGCTCCAGTAGGCGAATCCCATTGTAGAGCGCTCTGAGGGCCGTCCCCTGCGGGAAGGCCCTCATCCTGTGCCCCTTCCCGCTCGGCCCCGTTATGGTTGCCCGTTCGCGTGATTCTTGTAGCCTAGAAAAGTTGCGCCACGTATCGAGCGTGGCCAAGAGGTAGGTATTCCCATGGCAGACCGCGCCGTCATCCAGGCGTCCCCCCGTACCGTGCTCGGCAAGAAGGTCAAGCAGCTTCGCCGCAACGGCCTACTCCCGGCCAACGTCTACGGTCGCGCCATCCCCTCGCAGGCGCTCGAAATCGATGCGCGCGAATTCTCCCGCAACATCAAGGCTACCGGCCTCCGCAGCATGTTCGAACTGAAAATCGCTGGCGAGGCCAAGGCTCGCTACGTCATCATCCGCGGGATGACCCGCAAGGGCGGCACCGGCGAGCCTACTCACCTCGACTTCTTCCAGGTGGACCCAAACCGCCCGATCGTCGCCAACGTCCCAATTCACCTCGTGGGCGAATCGCCAGCCGTGCGAGACCTTGCTGGCACGCTCCTCCACAGTCTCGATATCGTCTCCGTGCGGTGCCTCCCACTCGCCATCCCCACCAACCTCGAAGTGGATGTCGCCTCGCTCAAGAACTTCGACCTCACGCTCACCGTCGGCGACATCGTGCCACCGGACGGCGTGGAGATTTTAACCGACCCCACGATCGTTATCGCCACGGTCAACCCGCCACGCATCCGCCTTGAGCCGGGCGAAGAGGGCGAAGAAGTCGAAGAAGCCGACGAAGCCACCGAAGAACCCGAGTAGCCCCGTCGCACCCCTAACGGGACGTACCTATCCTTCGGACCCCGCCGCCACGGCCTTGCGGCTCTTCCTTGGCTGGTTCGGCGCCCACTACGCTCGCAGCGTGGCCGTGCCCCTGGCCCAGTCCGATGGCGCCGTGCTCCACGCTCACGTCACCGTGGGCCGCAAGTGGGAACTCGCCGTCGGCGTCGTAAACACCGTCGCCCCGGATGCCACCCTAACCTTCGAAGCCGAGCGCGCCGCCATCGAACGTCGACTGGACATCGAGGGCCGCTCGGTGGCGCTCTGGGTGCCACGCGGTGCCCCGCTCCCGGCTGGAGAGCCGGGGCTCAGCCAGCTCGCACTCTCCCTCTCCCAGGCCAATCAACTGGAGGCCGATGGTCGCCTCGAACTCCGGCGCCCGGTCAATCTCTACCTGCGGCGCACCAGCAACACCGGCTCAGTCATCAGCGTTCTCGGCGGTCTAAGCGCGCACTGGGCGCAGTTCACGAACAGGGTGCCCGGCAGCTTCCAGCTCAACGCCCAGGAACTCCACCGCCTGCCCGCCAGCAAGGAAGAGCGGGAGGCGCTCACTGAGCGCATCGTCCTCGCCGCGGGCCAGCCAGAGGTGGACGATACCGTGGTGGTGAGCGCCGAAGACTGCTGGACTGCGAACGACCTCGCGGACGGCGGCTCCACCGTCATCGGCAGCCCCCAGCGTGAGTCAGACGAGCAGAGTTCGCTCCTTCGCCGCAACCTGAGAAAGCTCCTGAAGCAGGTCGAGCCAGTCCTCCGCGCCAGGGCCGAACCGAAGGCCCTCGTGGTCCTTGGCGCCGCAACCTACGCCGAGGAGGAGAAGCTCACCTGGGCGCTGCGTGGCATGGACCCCTCGCTCTTTGCCGGTTTCGATATTCTCGCCGTCGTTGCCGATGGTGTCGTCAAAGTCCTGCTCGAACCGGCGCGCCAAACGCTACCCTGGGATGCTCCGCTCACCTGAATTCCAGCTCTGCAAAGCCAGCAACATCGAGTTCCCTCTCTCGCTGGCCGCCGAGCTACGCTACAGACGGGCCGTTCGTCTGGTCGCGGTCGCGAAACAGCGAGAGGACCGGCCGAACGGTCTGTTCGTGGCTCAACTGCTGGTCTGCCGCGGTGAACAGGTCGTGGGCCTCGCATCCGATGCCCGACGCTACGCCGAAACTCACGCTCACCGGGATCTGGTCGGCCCAGTCCCCGTCGTTCAGGCGTTCGATCTCGTGCACGATTCTCCGCGAGATCAGCCGGCCGAGGTCCAGGTCAGCGTCCGTGAGGATGATCCCGAAGTCATCGCCGCCAATGCGCGCCGCAAAGTCCGCGCCCCGGATGCACCTGCTGATGCCCGAGGCCGCCCGCCGAATCATCGCATCCCCAACCTCGTGCCCGTGTACTTCGTTCACGGTCCGTGTCCCCGCCAGGTCCACCATAATCAGCGTGACCGGATCGCGCGTTAGGCGCGCCTTCTCGCACACCTCGCGCAGCCGATCATCGAACGCGTGCCGGTTGTGCAGCCCGGTCAGATGGTCCGTCCGCGCCTCACGCTCCAGCCAGCGGACCATCGTGTCGCGACGTCGGAGATTGCGGCTCTCTTCGAACGCGCCAAGGATCCGCGTCTGCAGCTGTTCACCATCAGTGAGGTGCTGCTTGCTCAGGAAGTCGTGCGCGCCCAGTTTCATCGCGGGCAGCGTTTCGCGGTCGTTTTCGCCGGAGGTCAGGAGCACCACGGCAACGTCGTTGTGGCGCTCGCGAAGCACCCGCATCAGTTGGCTGCTGCGCTCCACCCAGAGGGCGTAATCCACAACGGCCACGTCAAAGCCGCCATCGTCCAGTAGCGCTTCCGCCTCTTCCAGGTTCCGCGCCGCGTGGGGCAGAAACTCGCCGCTCTGGCGAAGCACGTCGCACACGGAACGCACGTCCTCCGTGCACGAATCCACCACCAAAATGCGAAGCACTCGGCGTCTATCTACGGTTCGAACTGAAGTTACGGCCACAGTTATGACTCCCCCAAGCTGAATATCGGCACGCGCGAGGCGCTCCACGAGTGCGGTTGGGGCCATACAGGGGAGATTCGGTGGCGGCTTAGCTCAGAAGAGCGGCCCTCCGGGATCGAGCACCGCGCCGGTCAGAGCGATAACCGCTGGGCGCTCTTCGCAATACCCTTCGTTCTCGCACTTATCGAACACAAACGCCGAGCGCTTTTTATCGAATTCGATCTTCCAAGTGCCGAAGGCGGGGCTCGATCGCCCCTCCTCCAGTTGCGCCGTCAAAACAGCGACCAATGCTTCGAGTTCTTCTCTGCCCAAGTGGGGACTCCAGTCTGAATTGTCCGTCCAGCGTC
>JBDSEP010000202.1:0-5183 GCA_039919985.1 Tepidiformaceae bacterium
TGCTGAAACACTGCCAGCGCAGTCGATGACGAAACAGCCACCACCGTCGCGTCGGGCAGGCTGCCACTGAGGTACTCGATCGCCCGAATCGCTCGCGGCAACGGGTCCTCCAACGTTACGAACACCAGACTGGGTTCGCTTGCCACGATCGTTCGAAACGCTTCTACGCTCGTCCCGGATGTGACGCTGATGGTCACGCCGGCCAGCGCCAGCGCCCGCGTCACTTCTGCGCGGGATTGGACATTGTCGTCGACTACAACTGCTGTAAGCGCACTTTCCACGATAGTCCTCCCGTGTTCCGCCCAACCTATTACTGGTCTTCGGCGGAGAAAGGGGGTTTCGGTAGAGCCAGCGCTCCAATCGCGGCGTCAGCGCAGGAGATCCGCGGCCTGGGCCAACGCGCCTTCACCAAAGCCCGAGATCACTCCGCGGCAGGCGGCGCTTAGCGGCGAAAAAGTCGCCCCGTCCCAGCGCTTCGAGCGAACCTCGATGCACGCCCCTTCGCGATCCCGCACCGCCGCCGCCACCGCCTCCAGCGAGTCTGCCTCCAACCCGTCGCTCCAGATCACCGCCGGGTTCGCCGTCGCTCGCAGAGTCACCACCAGGTCGAGCGCCGTCCCATAAGAAAGCAGCACTGTCCCGGGCAGCGTCACTTCTGCCAGCCGCGATTCCGGCACCACAAGCGCCACGTCCACTAGATTGCCGGTCCGCTGGCGTAGATTGGGTCATCGCCCGTCACATCGTGTTCGTAGAGCGAAAAGAACTCCTCGCGCGAAAGTCCCAGGAGGTCGCGGAAGACTTCGAAGTTGTGTTCACCGAACATTGGAGCGGCCATGCGGATCGCCGCCGGCGTCCGCTCGAACCGCCACGGGAATCCCGGCTGCTGAAAGGTCCCCGCCACCTCATGCCGCACCGTCTGGAAGAACTGGCGGTCGTTTAGGTGGTTGTCCGTGAAAATCTCCCAGTTCGCCATCACCGGCCCCGCCGCCACGCCCTCCGATTGGAACATGTCGGCGGCCAGGTTATGGTCGTGCTCGGAACACCACAGTTCGAGTGCCCGCCGCAGCGCCGCGAGGTCCGGGCTCTTCTCCCCAAGGAAGATTCGGAGCCGCTCGAGCTCCTCCTCGTCCCGACAGGTCACCGAGATCCAGCAATCCTTTCCCGCCGAAGGAACCACGGCCTGGAAAGCGTGACGCCCCCACTGGTCGCCCTGCGCTTCCGGGAGATGGCCGCTTACCGTGTACTCCAGGAACTGCTGCGCGAAGAACGGCGACACCGCCTCCAGCAGTGCCATATCTACCCACTGCCCGCGTCCCGTCCGACGGCGGGCGTGCAGCGCCGCAAGCATCGCCACCGCGCCATGATTGCCGGTCACCGGGTCCGCGTAGTAGCTCCCCGTCCCAAACGCGTCGCCTGGCGCGTAGCCCAGCAGGCTCGCAAGCCCGCTCGTCGTTTCGATATTGCTGCCGTACGCCGAGTAGTTCCGCTCCGGGCCGGTTGAACCGAACCCCGACATCGAACACATCACGAGCGCCGGATTCGCCTCGCGTAGCTGTTCGTACCCCAGACCGAGTTGGCCCATGACGCGGGCAGCGTTGTTCTCCAGCACACAATCCGCCTCAGCCACCAGCTTCAAAAAGAGTTCGCGTCCCAGCGGCTTCGAAAGGTCCAAAGCCACCGCACGTTTGTTGCGGTTCAGTTTGTTGAAGTAGCCGCTGCGGTGCCACGCGTCCGGCCACGTCACATCGTCCCCCACGTAGATCAGCGCCCGAGTGGCGGGCTTCGTCTGCAACTCGATCTTGATCACATCTGCGCCGAGGTCGGCGAAATGCCGCCCACCGATCGGGCCCGCCCAGTTGGCGGTCACTTCGATCAGGCGTAACCCATTAAGCGCACCGCCCGGAGCACCTTCTGTGCGCAACGCCGTTCGCCGAGGCGCAGGCGCGTCAGCGTTCGCCCAACCGAACCCTGAATCCCCCAGGGCGTCTGTGTGCTCCCCAAGCTTCGGTGCCGGGAAGCGCGCTTCGCACGGCGTTTCGCTCAGTCGGTAGGGGAACCCGGGCGCGCGGAACCGTGCGCCTCCAACCTCGACCTGTGTAAACCACTCCCGCGAGGCGAGTTGGGCGTTCGATGCAACGTCCGCCATCGTGTTCACCGGTGAGACCGCGATCCGTAGCTCCTGTGCGGCGTGGTAGATCTCCTGGCGAGTTCTCGTCGCCGCCCACTGGCTCAGCGCTGCGAAAACCTCTGGGAATCGCGCCATCCAGTTCAGCGGCTCCAGCAGCTCCTCATCCGCCAGCAGGTCGTACCGTTCCATCAACACGAACAGGTTCGGATACGGCGCCAGGTTGAACATGTACACGTGGCCATCAAGACACTTCGCGTAAAGCGCACCAGTTCGCCGCTGCACTTGGCCCGTATGCGTCCACATCGTCGTCAGCCAGGCGTGATCGCTCAGGCACGCCTCCTGGTGCGAAATCTCGATCCGCTGGCCCTCGCCCGTCTCACGCGCGTGCCAGAGACCCGCCAGCGCCGCGACCGCCGCGTGTAACCCGGCGTGGTACTCCGCCTGGAAGCCGGGCAGCGCCAGCGGCGCGCGTTCGGGGTCCCCGGCGATGAACTGGAATCCGCTCGTTGCCCACTCCGTCAGGGGGCTCGGATTCCACCTGCTGCGCCACCCACTGCGCCCATACGGGCTGAGCGAAACCACAACCGCCGAAGGCCGCACCGCCCCTAGACGCGCTTCCAGGGCGTCCGCATCTTCTCCCCGCAGGGAGTGCAGAATGATGTCCGCGTGCCCTGCCAGCTCCTCGATTCGCGCGTCGGACGTCGACATGCTGGCGCCAAGCTTATTGCCGCTCAGATAGTTGAAGAAGGCGCTCTCACCGCCGTGAAGTGGTGGCTCTGCTCGCAACGCGTCGCCTCCCTCAGGCTCCACCTTCACCACCTGAGCCCCAAGGTCAGCGAGCAGCTTGCCCGCATACGGGCCCGCCGCACCCGTCGCCAGCTCGAGAACCACCACATCGCTCAGCGCTCCGTCGGCCATGCACTCCTCCTCAGGAACGCAGAGGTTACAGGGGGCAGGCAACCTTGGGTACCCGCCATTTGACCCCCTTCACTCGCTCCCACACGCTAGCCAGACCCCCGCCACGGACTGTCCTTGAGCCACCTTCCCACTGCGCACCCTCCCCGGCACGACCCCTTCGCCGCGCTGCGCCAGCCGAACTTCTGCGTCTACGCCGTCGGTCGGCTCGCCGCGACCATGGCGCACACCCTCCTCGCCGCCGCCATCGCCTGGCACGTCTACGAAATCTCCGGATCCGCCTTCCAGCTGGCGATGCTCGGACTGGCTCGATTTCTCCCCTCGCTCGGCCTGAGCCTGGTCGGCGGTGCGTTCGCGGATAGCCACGACCGCCGCCGCATCGTCATGCTCTCTCAGGTGGTGCCGCTCGCGGCCTCCACCACGCTTCTTCTCGCCACCCGCCACGGCCTCTCTGACCTGCCCCTCTTCTACGCCGCCGTACTCGTGGTCGCGCTCTCCTCCGCCTTCGAAAACCCTGCCCGCCAGGCGATGCTCCCCCAGATAGTCAAGAAGGACACCTTCCCCAATGCCATCGTGGTCAGCTCCACCATCCAGTCGCTTGGCTTCGTCAGCGGGCCAGCACTCGGTGGACTCATGATCGCTACCGTAGGGGTCGAAGGCGCCTACGCGCTTCACATCGCACTCCTCGCGATCTCGATCGCCGCCCTCACCGTTCTTAAGCTCCGTCCGCCCGAGGGTGAGCGCCGAAAGGTCAGCATCGCCGGGATCACGGAAGGGGTGCGCTTTGTCCTTCATCGACAGGTGCTGCTCGGGGCGATGACGCTCGACATGTTCGCGGTCATTTTCGGAGGAGCCACGGCGCTCCTCCCCGTCTACGCCAAAGATATCCTGAAGGTTGGTCCGGGCGGCTACGGTCTCCTCTCAGCATCGTTGGAGGCCGGCGCCCTGCTTATGGCGGTCGGCCTCATCTTCCTCCCGCCGATCAGGCAGGCCGGCCGGGCTCTGCTTATCACGGTCGCCCTCTTTGGCATCGGTACAATCGTCTTCGGGTTCTCCCGCTCGTTTCCACTCTCCCTCGCCACCTACATGTTCATCGGTATGGCGGATCAGATAAGCGTCGTCCTCCGCCAGACCACCGTGCAGCTTTCTACGCCAGACGAGCTCCGGGGCCGCGTGAGCAGCGTCAACATGCTCTTCATCGGCGCCTCGAATCAGCTCGGCGCGGTCGAATCGGGGCTGGTCGCCGCGGTCACCACTGCCACATTCGCCGTGGTCAGCGGGGGAATCGGCTGCCTGGCCGTGGTTGGCGCAGTCGCCTGGCGGCTTCCCGGTCTGCGCCAATACCAGTTCACCTCGCAAACGGTGGCCGTCACCACTCCCAAGACCCCCGGTAGCTGAATTGACGCGATCAGACCATCTGTTCTACTATCCCTCCGTTCGAATCCCAGCCCCGTTAAAACCTACATTCCCATGGAGCCCCCTTGAAAACGCAATTCGGCCACCTCGAAATCCACGTCGACCCCGCCAACCTTCCGTTCTACGTCGAGCTCTTCGCCTTCCTCGGATGGTCCAGCCTCTACTCCACCCCCGAGATGCTCGGTGTCGGCGACGCGAACGGCGGAAGCCTCTGGTTCGCCGCCCATTCGAATGAGGGCCCGACGAAAGACTACGATGGCCCCGGAGTGAACCACATCGCCATCAAGGCCGATTCCGTCGCCGAGGTCGACAGCTCAGTCGCCTACCTCGGCGAACACGGCGTCGCCGCGCTTTTCGAGACCCCGCGCCACCGCCCCGAGTTCACCCAGGACCCCAACGAAACCTACTACCAGGTCATGTTTGAATCGCCCGACCGTATCCTCTTCGAGGTCGTCTACACCGGCCCAAAGTAGGCAGAAGCGGACAAGACGCCCCCAGTCCGCTTCGCCGCACCCCGCTCATCGGGGCGCATCGCCCTAGTAGCTCTTGAACAGCTTGCCCCACTCCGTGTCCAGCATCTTTGCGATGCGTCGCTTCCCGAAGAGCGGGTACCAGTAGTAGTTGTGATACACGTTGCTGGCGAAGAAGCTCCACGGCACGATCGGCGTTCGCAAGAGCGCGCCCTCGAACTTGTGCAACTTGCCCCAGTAGATCTGCTTCTGCC